>DASVOW010000713.1:0-10774 GCA_036383155.1 Ktedonobacterales bacterium | reverse complement strand
AGAGGTCGTACCAGGCCAGGGCGGGTACGCCGAGCGCACGGGCTTTGGCGCGCAGATAGCGGCGGAAGTCGGGGAATGAGGCGCGGGCAGCTTCCATCATGGCACCGAGTGTCTGGCGGTCGATGTTGGCGTCGAAGATGGCCGCATCGAGTGGGGATGGCCAGTTGCGGCGCGATGCCAACGTGTTGACCTCGCCTTTAATGCTGTTCATGGCGGCGGCGAGCGGCACGGCCACACGCTGCCAACCGCCAAGCTCGGCTTCGTAGGCGCGGCGGCGCACGTCGCGGTTGGGCTCAGCGGCGAGGTTGCGGATGGCGCTCATGGGTAGCTCTTGCGCCTCGCCGTCCAGCTCGATGGGTACGAGGATCTGTGAGGTGACGTTGCCATGGAGCTTGGCCCATGCCCTGCCGCCGGTGACGTTTAGCTCGGCTGCTAGCGCCTCCTCGGCGGGCGCCATGAGGTGCGCGGCCTCTTCCTTTGCCTGGTGCAGGGCGAAGGCATGATCGCGGGCTACTTGGGACTGGGCGATCAGCGCCTCGACATCGAGCGAACCAATCCAGGCAGTGAAGCGCGTCATGAGCTGCGAGAGCTTGACGGTATGCTGCTGGAGCTCGCTCTGCTTGCCCTGCGCCAGATTGTCGCGCGAGTCGGTGCTGACGAAGCTCGAAATGTAGGCGCTGAGCGTCTGCACGTCGCGCAGCACGTCGTTGACCCGTGTGATCACGCGCTCGAAGGCTCTCACCGTTGCCGCGTCGAGTAGGGCGGGGGGACGTTGCCCGATGGTGAGCTCGTCGAAGAGCGTGCCGAGATCGGCGATGCTTTTCGTGACATTCTGGAAACCTTGCTCAAATTCGGGGGAGGTGAGGCTTGGATAGACGACGGTCATATCCCAGCGAGGAAGGGCGGACGCAGCGCTCATCAATTGCACTCCTGCTTGCTCAGTGTGTTCTCGAATTGGAGTAGTGGGGCTCGCGTGGGCGATGTACGAGGCCGGCGAGCGTGCCACACTTCTTGTGCGGTCAGTGTAGCACGCTTGGGGATCTGAGTTCACGAATACTTGTTGGCGTGGCGAATCGCGATGTGCTCGCTTATGGCGCGGAGCGGATCGAGCAGGCCGCAGTTTGCGTCGATGGCTAGCCCTAGCGCTTCCGCGTCTGGGCAGGTGAGATACGGAAAGATCTGTCCTTTGAGCGGGCGACCGTTGCGCAGATGATCGAGATTCTCGCGGGCACGTTGAGCGAGCAACTCGATGCCGGCACCTGGGTCGAGGAGTGTGGAGTGTTCGTCGGGTAGGGTATGCGGGGCGGACAGCGCAGGTGGTCCGTCACCCACAGGGGCAGGCTTGTCATACTCTGTCTGTCGCAGTATGGAGAGCAGGTCAGCCAGCTCTGGCATGGGTTGGGGATGCTGCAAGGGAAGCGACGCGGGGGCGGGCCAGCCGGTGTGGGCGTCGCGCAGCAGTCCGAGATGCTCGCCCCAGAGCGAGAGGCGCAGGCCGCGCGCAAATGCGGAATCGAGGACGGCAACGTTGAGCTCGGCGTCGTGGCTCATGCCGCGACTGTTGAGATTGGCGGAGCCGATGGTCGCCCACTGGTCGTCTACGATGCCTACTTTGGCGTGGACGTAGATCGGACGGTAGCGCGTGGTTTGGCTTGCGCTGTCCTCACTGGATGTGGCTAAGGTGAGCGCGTGGATGCGTCCCGCCTGTGTCGCCTTTGGCGCGTGGTCGCGCAGCCAGGCTAGTGTGTCATCGGTGTATGGGCGTCCGCAGTTGGGGTGATCAGGCAGCACGAGGGCGATGGTGACACCGCGCTCGGCAGCCTCCGCCAGCGCGTGGAGCAGCGTCTTCATGTAGAGGCTCCGCCAGCCGAGGCGCCACATGTCGATGCCGTTGAAGCCCTCAAGCCAGAGATACTGGCTTTCCAGGTAGATGAAGTGCCTCGCACTTCGCAGGGCCTCGATGTAGGCCTGTGCAATGCCGACGATGCCCTCCGGCGCGAAACGATAGGTCAGCGGTGGGATCGTGCGCACGACCTGGACCAATGCCGCTGGTCCGGGGAGCGGCGTGTCCATTGCTTCGCGCATTTTCTCTGGTGAGAGATTGCCAGGAAGCGCCTTGCTCAAGGCAGGAATGTTTTGCTGCGCCTCGCCTGAGCGGAGGCGGCGCGCGAGATAGCGGAGCGGGGGCCTACTGCTCGGCCAGAGGATTCCCAGCAGGCGTGATGCGCCGTCCGCCTCGTGCCAGCGTTGCTCAATGTTGTGACGGATGTCTTGCGCGGGCTCACCAACGAGCAGAAGGTGAGCATCGTGCCAGGGATGGGGTGCGGGGCCGAGCTCGGTGCCGCGTACACGTCCATCGAACGGGTGCGCCGGCATGTCCCAGCGGTCGAAGTCGCCGTTATATTGCACTGTGAGGTCGATGCCCCCGGCAAACGCTATTCTGTCGTCTATGACAGCACACTTCTGGTGCAATGCCTGCGCCATGTGGAATGGCGAGCGGCTGCTCTTGTCCTGCCGGCAGGCGACGCCGCGCACCTGGAGGAGGCGCTGCTGGATGCCGGTATCGTTGGTGATGTGGAAGAGGCCGAAGGGATTGAAGGGGCTCCAGATGAGCACACGGACATCCACGCCACGTTGCGCGGCAAAACCCAAGACATCCATCACACGGAGGCGCCCGGAGGTCCAGAGGGCGATGGCCGCGTCATCCAGTCCGGCGGCGCGGAGTGATGCGAGGAGTCGCTCTTGCTCGGGTGAGCCGTCGGGGCCGGCGCGCTGATCGCGGTCTCGCACCATGAGCAGCCGCGCGTGGAGATCCCAATCGGCCAGCCAGATGGTGCGCTTCGCGCTCAGGAACGCGACGCACATGGCGAGCATGCCCGCGCGCCCGTCAATCAGCGGCACGACGGCGTCGGCCACACGTACCGGGGCGTCGCCACGCGCCCACCATGTCGATTGCGCGCCTGGCTGCCGTACGGCCCTCAGCCGGTCGATAGTCTGAATTGGTGAGTGAAGCATCTTGACCATATTGTTCCCTGTAGATTCTCCTCTTGCTCACTCAACATTAGCAGAGACTATGCCTGCATGCGTGTGGCAGCGCGCATACTGGGAGGGTCGGAGCGCCAGCTGAGCAGACGCAAGTGGGATGCCACTTCACGGTGGCTGGGGAGGATGGTCAACGTGCCTCTTTGGGAGAACTGCGCCCGGCTGTCCCTGCTTCGTTGCGCCCTGGGGTCGCCTCCGCATATAATGTCCTCTGCGCTAGTTGACGGATGCAGCGTCGAGGGCCAGTCCTTTATCCAGGTGTTTCGACGATTTACGCGCTGGCGATCCTCCCCTGACATGAGTGGTGACGGAAATCGAAAGACATACAAGAAATACAGACGAGGCGCAGATATGCCCGCAAAGCGGTCGCACACAAACGGATCATCACAGGGATCATCGACATCAGCCCAGAAGTCTCAGGTTGCACAATCCGCGAAGACAGCCACAGCAGCCAATGGGAGCGACGGCACGCGCAGCTTTAGTGGCAATGAAATTCGCGAGACTTTTCTGCGCTTTTTTGAGGAGCGCGGGCATTATCGGCTGCCTAGCTCATCGCTGATCCCGCGCAACGATCCTACCGTACTGCTGACGACCGCCGGTATGCAGCAGATGATCCCGTACTTCCTTGGTCAGGAGCAGCCGCCGCATAATCGCCTGACGTCGGTGCAGAAGTGCTTTCGCACGACGGATATTGATTCGGTGGGCGACGCTTCGCATCTGACCTTCTTCGAGATGCTGGGCAATTTCTCGGTCGGCGACTACTTCAAGCGAGAGGCTATTGCCTTTGCCTGGGAGCTGCTGACGAAGGGCTATGGGTTGCCCGGCGACCGGCTGTATCCGACTGTCCACCCGGAGGATGACGAGGCTCCGAGCTACTGGCAGGAGATCGCGGGGTTCCCTGCTGAGGGCATCACGCGGCTGGAGGATAACTGGTGGGGACCTCCAGGGGCTTCGGGTCCGTGTGGACCGGACTCTGAGATCTATTACGATCGCGGCGAACATCTGAGCTGCGGACAGCCCGATTGTGGGCCAGGGTGTGACCGGTGCGAGCGCTTTCTGGAGATCTGGAACCTCGTGTTCATGCAGTTCTACCAGGATACTAACGGCAAGCGCACACCACTCAAGAAGCGCAACATCGATACGGGTATGGGGCTGGAGCGCCTCTCGATGGTGTTGCAGGGTAAAGACTCAGTTTTTGATACGGATCTGTTTCGCCCAATCATCGACAAGTTTGCCGCGCTGGCGGGCACAACCTATGGGACGAATCCCGACCACGACCGCTCGCTGCGTGTGATTGCCGACCATGGGCGCGCGCTGGTGTTTCTGGCGGCGGACGGCGTGACACCCGACAATACGGGGCGTGGCTACATCTTCCGGCGGGTGCTGCGGCGGGCGGTGCGTCATGGCAAGCTGCTGGGGCTGGAGCGCCCATTCCTGGCCGAGGCGGCTGATACGGTCATTGGGCTGATGAAGGGACACTATACCGAGCTGGCCGAGCGTCGCGACCAGATCGTGGAGACGATCAGTGCCGAAGAGGTACGCTTCGGCCAGACGCTGAGCCTGGGGCTGCAGTTGCTCACTCGCGAGCTGGACGACCTCGAACAGCGGGGCGTGCGCGAGGTTCCGGGTGAGCTGGCGTTCAGGCTCTATGATACCCATGGCTTCCCGCTCGAACTCACTGAGGAGGTCTCGCGCGAGCGCGGCTTCACGGTGGATCGGGCGGGCTTTGAGGGCGCGATGCTGCGCCAGCAAGAGCAGGCTCGCCATCCCGACGTGTTTGCTCGTAAACGAGAGGAGGAGGCATGGACGCAACTCACGAAAACGCTGCCCAGCACGGGCTTCGCGGGCTACGACGAGACGGTGGGCAGCAGCGAGATCGTCGCTCTGCTGGTGGACGGCAAGCCAGCGGACAGTATCAGCGCTCCTCAGGAGGGCGTGCTCGTACTGGCGGAGACGCCGTTTTATCCGGAGATGGGCGGCCAGATAGGCGACCAGGGCGTGATCGGCTCGATCAGCGGGAAGTTCCGCGTGGCCGATACCAAGCGCCCCGTTCCAGGGCTGATCGCGCACTACGGCAAGATGACCGCAGGGACGCTGCGCGTGGGGATCGAGGTGCGCGCGGAGGTCGAGGCGGAGCGCCGGGAGGCGATCATGCGCAACCACAGCGCGACGCACCTGCTGCATCGCGCGCTGAAGGACGTGCTGGGCGAGCAGGTGCACCAGCAGGGAAGCCTGGTGGCGCCCGACCGGCTACGGTTCGATTTCAATCTACCGCGCGCGATGTCCGTAGAGGAGATGCGCGAGATCGACCACCGCGTCAACGAGTGGGTGCTCAGCGACCTGCCGGTGAAGACCGAGATCATGCCGTATGGCGAGGCGATCGCGACAGGCGCGATGGCGCTCTTCAGCGAGAAGTACGGCGACAAGGTGCGCGTCGTGACGATGGGGACAAGCAAGGAGCTGTGCGGCGGAACGCACGTGGCGGCGACCGGCCAGATCGGCGTGTATTTGACGACGCAGGAGGCGAGCGTCGGCACGAGCGTGCGCCGGATCGAGGCATTGACCGGGGTGGGCGCACGAACGCACCTCACACAGCGCAACGACCTCATCGCGAACGCGGCGGAGCGCCTGCAAACGACGCCGGATTCGCTCGTCGATCGTATCCAGCAACTGCAGGAGGAGCTGAGCGAGGCGCGAAGGCAACTGCGCAAGGCGCAGAACGAACAGGGCCGCGACGTGGCGGTGAGGCTGGCGGCGTCGCCTCAGGTGGTGCGAGACGTGCCGGTGGTTTCGGCAGAGGTCTCGGTGGCGGACGACCGGGCGCTTCGCGAACTGGGCGACGCGATTCGCAGCCGGATCGGTTCGGGGGTGATCGTGCTGGTGGCGCAGATCGACGGGCAGGCGCGCTTCATCGTGACGGTGGACGAGGCGCTGACCAAGCGCGGCCTCCACGCCGGGACAATCGCCCGGATGGTGGGCGAGCGCCTGGGCGGCAAGGGGGGCGGCCGTCCCGATTCGGCCCAAGGCGGCAGCAAAGAGACGGCTAATATCCAGGCGACCATCGCCACGATCCCGGAGGTGGTTGGCAACCTTCTTTCCTAGCCTATAGTGGTAAAGTGAAACGTTGTAGAGAGCTGTGCGTGTATGTTTCCGTATGATTGGTGAATACACCAAGGCGGAAGACATGTGCGCACGCTCGCTACTTCGGTCCGAACGGGTGCAGGCGAGTGCGGCGAGCGATGAGGTGCTCATGGCGTGCTAAGGAGCAAGGAAACAATGTCGTTTCCTGTGAGGAGCTAGTAGGGTATGCCATATCTGCTGCAGTTACGCGCTGACACTCCCCTCTCTGCGATCCAGACCGCACTGGGACGGATTCGCCCGCGCGATATCGCGCTCATTTTCCCGTCTGGCATGCCGGTCGCGCTCGCAGGCGACGCGGACTTAACGGCGCTGCACAGCCTTCAGCGTTTCTGCGAGGCGCTGGACAAGGATGTGGTGATCATTGGCGGTGACGAAGCATTGCGCGCCGCGGCTGTTGCTTCGGGATTCGCAGCGGCCACCTCTCTGGACGCATGGAAAGGAGCTTCGGGGTCGCGTTTTCCGCGTCCTGCGTCTACCACGGTGGACGAGGGTGATGATTGGCCTACGCCGCTCTCGCTTGTCGATATCGATGCTGAACAGGAGGCGGACTTCGACGTGCTGCCTGAGTATGTGCAGCAATTGCTGGGAGACGACCCGGATTTTAGGGGTCCACGTGACCATGACGACGCCCTGGAGGCACGTGTCGCGCGCATTACGCATCCTCTGGAAGATGACGAAGGGGACACCGCAGGCTTTGCCAGTGAGAGCTATGAGGATGGTATGACGTCCACAATTCGGGGGACCAGCGGCCTCGAAGACTGGCGCGATGTGCTGGGCTCATCGCGCGGAGAAGGAGAATCAACCGACTCAAGCACGATGTGAGGGCGGAGCAGAGTGCGGGGGTCGGCGCGAGCAAGATGAGGAGAAGCATGGCGGGAGGGCGCATCGGCAGGGAGAGTGGGCGGACTCTCGTGGACTGTATCTCGCGGGTGAGCATGAGGGACGGGCGTGTGCGGTGATATACTCGGATTATGCCGTTGATACACGTGTGTCGTGATGTGGACGGCATGATGTTCTTGATAGGTTTTATTCCAGGTGGTATACCGCCGCACCCGATAGAGAGCGAGCTTTCCATGCCACATCGCCCGCACGAGGGGCCTACGCCTTCCGCGGATTCTGATTCTCAGCGCTTTACGTCGTCGGAGGATGGAGCAGGCCAAGACGGCGGCTACCTTACAGGCGAGCGCATCGTGCCACGCCCTATCTCGCCAGATATTACGGTCGCGGAACTTATCGACGGATCGTACCAGGCATACAACGCCGGGCGCATCAATGAGGCCGCGCGCCTCTTTGCGCAGCGCATGCTCGATCCGGAGCAGGATGTGACGATCTGCCTGACGATTGCGGGTGCGATGACCCCGGCCGGCGTCGGGGGAAGCATCATCACGCTGATGGAGCGCGGCGCGATTGACTTCATGGTCAGCACAGGGGCGAATCTCTATCACGATATTCACCATGCACTGGACTATGCGCTGCATCGGGGAAGCTTCCAACTCAGCGACACCGAGCTGCATGAGGCAGGTGTGATCCGCATCTACGATGTGTTGTTCGCCGATGAGGTGCTGCTCGATACGGATAGGTTTCTGCGCGAGATCTTCAAGACGTTTCCACAGCGGCCGATGTCCACCGCAGAGCTACATCATCTCATCGGGCGCAGCCTCTTGCAGCTTGGTGTGGATGCCGAGCACTCTGTGCTGGCGATGGCCGCGAAATGGAATGTGCCGATCTACACCTCGTCGCCCGGCGACTCTTCCATTGGCATGAACCTCGCACGGCACCAGCTTGATGGCAACGCGCTCACCATCGATCCACTGTACGATGTCCATGAGACTACGGCCATCGTTCACTCAGCCACGCGCAATGGGGTGATTATTCTTGGCGGGGGCTCGCCCAAGAATTTCTACCTGCAGACGCAGCCACAACTGTGGGAGGTGCTGGGGATTAACAAGGGCGGCCACGACTACTTCATCCAGATTACGCAGGATGCGCCGCACTGGGGCGGCCTCTCGGGGGCGACGCCCTCTGAAGCGGTGTCGTGGGGCAAGATCAAGCCTGATATGCTGGGTGATACCGTCGTGGTCTACGCCGATACGACGGTGGCGTTTCCGCTGATCGCCGCATACGCTACTTCGCGGGCGGCACCACGTCCGCGGCGGGAGCTGTACGCTCGCCGTGAGCGCATGCTCGACGATCTGAGACAGGCGTATGCTGAGGGCGCCGGCAAGAGCAGTGAGATCAACGAAAACGCTCAGCGTGAAGAGGCTGCGGAGAAGGTGGAGATCGATCGCGACAGATAGTGTGGCGTGTTCCACGAAGGAGTGGCTGCAATGCGTGATGTGTTGGAAGATGTCGAGCGTTGGCACGCCGCCGGCCAACGCATCGCGCTGGCGACGGTGGTTTCAGTGGCGGGCTCCGCGCCGCGCGGGATAGGCGCTGTGCTGGCTGTCAGCGAGGATGGTGAGATTGCGGGATCGGTGAGTGGCGGCTGTGTCGAGCCGGCAGTCATCGAAGAGGGCATGCGCGCCATCCGTACGGGAAAGGCTGTCTTGCTCCACTATGGCATCACCGAGGAGCAGAACGTCGAGCAGATTGGCCTCTCGTGTGGCGGTGAGATTCGCGTCTTTGTCGAGCGCCTTGATGAGTTCGAGCCGCTGGCGCAGGCGCTACGGGCCGAGCAGCCGATCGCGCGGGCTACCGTGATTGCGGCTCCAGCTACTTCGGCAGTCAGGCCGGGTGCGCGTCTCACCTTTAAAGACAGTGGCGAATTCAGCGGCACATCAGGCGATGCAATGCTGGATGCGCAGGTGCGGGGCGACGCGCAGGGCTTGCTGCGCGCAGGCGAATCTACCACTCGCAGCTATACGCTGCCGGCTGGTGAGACGGTGGAAGTCTTCTTTGGGGTCTACCCCGCGCCGCCGACCCTCATCATTGTTGGGGCAGGGCATGTCTCTATCCCGTTGTCGCGCATGGCGAAGGTGCTTGGCTATCGTGTCATCGTCATGGATGCACGGGAAGCGTTCGCCACACGGGAGCGCTTGCCGGATGCTGATGAGGTTCTGGTCGAGTGGCCGGATGAGGCGCTCGGTCGTCTGCCGCTGACCAGCGCGACCGCGGTGGCAGTGCTGACGCATGATGAGAAATTTGATGTGCCTGCGCTTGCCGCTGTTCTCGATACGCCGGTTTTTTACGTTGGCGCCATCGGGAGTCGTGGCACCCGGCAGCGGCGGGACGAACGTTTGCGGGAGCAGGGGCTGAATGACGGGCAGATCGCGCGAATCCACGGTCCAATCGGGCTGAGTATCGGAGCGAAGACTCCTGAAGAAATCGCACTTGCTATCCTGGCCCAAATTGTCGCGGTACGACGTGGACGAGAGCCGAAAGCCGCTTGACCTCTACCGCAAGCTGTGTTACTGTATGCGCGATTATGCAATGCATGCAAATGTGCAGTGCAAGCATCACCTGCACTAGCGATGACATATGGAGGTAGGCGGTGAGTAAGCCGTTGAGCGAACGCGAGTTGCTCCAGATTCAGATCAAGACGTATGAGTTTTACGCTGGCCTGATTGATCGCGCGGTGGGAGGCACACACACGGCCAAGCTGCCCAAATGGGACGAACAGCGGGCCGAGGAGTATAAGCAATTGGCGGATCAATTGCGCGCCCGGCTTGCCGAGCTCGACGAGCAAGAAGCCGCCGCGCCCGCAACCAATCCTAGCGTGGTTGAGATCGTGTCTGGGGCGGCGGGCGCTGATGAGGATGTGTCCTCGGCGGAAGCCGGCTAGTCGCGCATTCAGACGTACTATCAGACGGTACATGCTCATGCGTTTGTAATGGCCTGCTGTGGAGACGTGGAGAAATGTGCTATCGGTTCGCAGCGGGCTTGGGCATATGCTACTGTGGCTGCACAAGATTGTAGCGTTGTATTGTTTGCTTGTAGGTGGGAACGTCTGCAATAGCTCAGGAATAGATGCCTCTCTAGCAAGCAGAAAGATTTGCGGATGCTGTTGATCCCAGTCGCGGAGAGATGGTGAGTCATCGCAAAGCGACATTGTGACGCTGGAAAGCGTTATCCCGTCTAATGATGGATGTCTCAGGGTCATCAACGATATCTGAGTGGTCGTTGGGGACCCGATGCTCCCGGCGCGTAACGATGTGACACCGTCAACCGTTTAAGAGCCGTTGGTGAATGGCAAGTCGAGTGGTGGCTGGTATGTCGTAGCGGTGGGCAAACGGCTCATGGGATGAGGACAGGGAGTGTGAAGCGATGGCCGCGCAATTTCTTACGACTAGCAAGCTGAATAACATTGTCAACATGATCAATCTGGGGCGACAAAGCGGTATTCTCCGCGTGATTCGTGGCCAGGGTCCGACGCGAGAGGTGGGACAGATCAAGTTCATAGATGGTGAGCCGGCTGCTGCGCTGCTGGGCCAGCTTACGGGTCATAATGCGCTGTCTGTGCTGATGAACTGGGGCGAGTGCATCTACTCTTTCGACGAGCAAGCAATTACGGATGTGGGTGATGGCGATCTCTCTACCGATGCCGCACGCATATCATCCGATCCGGGCCGGTTCATGCAATCTGGTGCCCAAT
>DASVOW010000712.1:0-2261 GCA_036383155.1 Ktedonobacterales bacterium | reverse complement strand
TGTGTGGCTCGCGGCGCGCATCCCGCCGCGCTGCATCCGCTGATGACGTTTCCCCGCTATCCTATTGATGCGCCGATTGCGCCGATTGCGCCGATCCTGGAGCGTGTACGCGGCTGCACGTGGGCGTTGGAGGCTGAGGATGCGGCGATCGCGGAGCGGCTCGAAGCTATCGTCGTCGCGCTCGATGGGCGCATCGTGCGGCTGGCGGCTGCCGACCGTGTTCCCTATCACATCAGCGGCGTGCTGGCTTCAAATTTTGTGGCTGCGCTGGTGGGGGCGGGCGCGTCGCTGTGGCAGGGCTTTGGGGTCGACCGCGCCGAGGCGATGGCGGAGCTATTGCCGCTGCTGCGCGCGACAGTGGAGAGCCTGGCAGATGTCGGGTTGCCGGGCGCGCTGACCGGCCCGGTGGCACGTGGTGATACCGGCACGGTTGCCGCGCATCTCGCCTGGCTCGACGCTCACGCCGCTGCTGATCCGCAGATCGCTGTCCTGCGCGATGCCTATGTCGCTTTAGCTCGCCTCGCTATCCCCATTGCTCGCCAGAAGGGGACGCTCTCCGAGGAGGCTGCTGTGCGGCTGGAGGAGTTGCTATCGTCCGACGTTACACGCAGCGCAAGCTAGTGCTCAGTCCACAGGGAACATGACAGCGAAAGTATGCTTATTGGTTTCGTTGAACTACCCAAGAGCACATGAGCTGTCGCGCAGCGGTGGTATAGTGTCGGACCAGGAGAACGGAGACCTCCTATGAGCTGGGTGACGAATACCATTCTGGTTTTTGGCGATGGGCAGCAAGAGCCCCTGGACAAGGTCAACGCCTTCTTTAGGGAAGGCCCTGGCCATGGGCCAGGCTTCGTCAGCGTCGAAGATACATCGCTGCCGCAGCACTGGTACGGTGGCGGGAAGAATCTCGAATGCTCGCTGGCGCTCGGCGCGTTCAACAACCTCGACATTAAGGCGCTGGTCGACCATCTGTGTGCGCTCTGCTTAGCAGGCGCGCTTGATGACGAGCGAACCCAACTGCTCCTGAGAGACCAGGAGGAGGACAAGTTCCACGTCATCAATATTGACGAGGAGATGCGCGCTCGGGGGATGCGGATGCCCTGGTGGGGACCAGACGAGGCGAACGACCTCTAACGTCTAGTCGGGCACGATGTCAATTCCTTTTGGATTGAGTACTAGTGCCGCCAGCACATTCTCGCGTTCGAGATCTTCATAGTCGGCGAGAATGTCGTCTATTGTCATGCCGGAATTGAGCAGCTCAAGCAACACCTTTACCGGGTAGCGCAGGCCGCGTATGGCCGGCTTCCCATGATTGATCGCTGGGTCAATGGTAATGCGGTCGAGCAGGTCCGCCATATTTTCTCCATCGTCCTTTCCGTTCCATTGTCGCGCGCCTTGCCATAGTACAGCTCAAGCGCCTATCTGCACATCAGGGCTTGTTGGTGGCCTAAAGAATCACCGCTAGTATGCGAGCATTGGAACGGCGCGTGAGATCAACCGAACGCGCAACTATCAGGACATGATCGTCGGCAAGGTAGCGGGCACTGCGATCACCACGATCCCATAGATGACCAGCACAGCGGCAGCGATCCGGCTGGCAAGACGGCCAATTGACAGGCACTTCTCGGCAAAAATCAACGCGGTTAGCAGTCCCAATACGGCGATGTTCATCATGCCGAGGGGGAAGAGAATGACGAACAGCAGCCAGCAGCAGCCGAGGCAGTAGATGCCATGCTCAAGCCCCATGCGTAAGGCGCCGCCGTACCCGTCGCGCCACGACGTCAAGATGAATTGTGTGGGCGTGCGGCACTTGGTGAGGCAGACGTTCTTGAGCGGTGAGAGTTGGTAGAGGCCGGCTATCACCAGGACAAGGCCCCCAATTCTGGCTGCATTGTCCATGAGCCACATCGACTGTCCCGCTAAGCGGTCGGCAACGGTCGCGACGACATATGCCGCCACACCGAAGAGCGCCCAGACGAGGAGATAGCCGCTCACAAAGACCCACGTAGGCACGAAGGCTTGCGCCCGCTGCCGTCTGCCGGCCGAGACGGTGGCGAACATCAGGATCATGCTGGCAGCCGAGGGAAACATCATGGCGACCATCATCGCGACCCAGATGGCAAGGAAGAGCACTCCTCCCATGCCCATCGTCAAGCCCATGGCCGAGGCGCTCATCGTGCCGGTTTGCCACACAATGAGTCCCCAGGCGGCAGCGGACAAGCCGAGCAGCATCGTCAGGATCACGGCGCGCTCACGCGCGA
>DASVOW010000711.1:0-5630 GCA_036383155.1 Ktedonobacterales bacterium | reverse complement strand
CGGCTGGCGGCTGGCCGGCGGACAAGCGCCAGAATTCATCAGCATACTCGTTCTGACCGGGTGGGCGCTGGTATTCCTGCTCGTCGCCACCCTCTTTGCTCGCCGCGCCGCACAAGTGCGCTAATGCCCATCGTCTGCCGCCGCATTCCCCTCTCCCGCCGCGCGGGGGAGGGGGCTGCATTCCCACAATCTCCTTGCCATACTCGACACCCTGAGCGAACATTACAGGTAATGGTAACCCCTCATAGCCGTATCAGGCTCTTTCTGGCGAGGAAAGGAAACAAGGTTCCCATGGAGCCGTCGCATATCACGTCTACTGATGAAAATACCCGGAATGTCTCACCGTATCTCCTCTGGGGCATCTGGCTCATGTGGCTGCCTTTTCTCATTCAGCCACTCACCGCTCTACTCCAGATGCCGCCATCACTCCAGAAAGGCGCCGCCGCATTCGGCTTCGCGCTCTTCGTAGCAACCTATCTCTGGGCCACCTGGCAAGAAGCCTTTCGCCTGACACGCGCCTCCCCACTAGGCACCGGACTTGACCGGCGCTCCCTGGCCCCCATCGGCGTCCTCATCGCATTGAGCGTCATACTGCCCTTTGTGCAGGGCGCTTGGGGGCTGGGCGGCTTCATCTACAGCAGCGCAACTGTCGCCGGACGGCTCACAGTGCGGCGGGCTGCGTTAGTCTTCTGCGGGCTCATGCTCCTCGTTCTCATCCTGGGTGTGCTCACGTCAGCCCCCTGGGCGACCATAGCGCTCATGCTCTTTCTCATACCCGCCGTCGGCGCTACGACAGCCAGTTTCAGCCGTGTCTTCCGCACCAATCGCGAATTGCGGCAGGCGCGCCGCGAAATTGCCCGCCTGGCCGTCTCCGAAGAACGCCTGCGCTTTGCCCGAGATCTCCACGATCTGCTAGGACACACCCTCTCGCTGATCGCCCTTAAAAGCGAGCTGGCAGGACAGCTCATCCCCGAAGATCCAGCCCAGGCGCAACGCGAAGTCCACGACATCGAAGCCGCCGCCCGCACCGCCCTTCAAGAAGTGCGCGAGGCCGTCGCCGGCTACCGCCAGTCAACCCTGGCGAGTGAGCTCCAACGCGCGCAGGAGGTGCTTGCCGCCGCTGGCATCGCATGCACCATACACAACGATGCTGGCTCCCTCCCCACTCCCATCGAGACACAGCTTACATGGGTCGTGCGCGAAGGCATCACCAATGTGATCCGCCACAGTCGCGCGCAGCACTGCATCCTGTCACTCACCCGCCAGCCCGATGAAATCCGCCTGACCATCACCGACGACGGGCAAGGCGGCAGCCCCCAGCAAGTGACGCCGTCGGCACATGCTGATGCCTCAGGCCATGGCCTAAGGGGTATCGCGGAGCGCGTCACAGCGCTGGATGGACACGCCGAAGCCGGGCCTGCGGGTGATCGCGGCTTCCAGCTAGCGGTGACCATTCCTCTCTCAGCGCCACGCGGCAAACACGCTCTAGCCGCCCAATACCAGCAATCAGACCAAACGAGAGGAACCATATCATGATTCGTGTGCTATTGGCCGAAGATCAGGCGATGGTGCGGGGGGCGCTGGTCGCCTTGCTCAATCGAGAGCAAGACATCACCGTCGTCGCCGAGGTCGCACGCGGCGATGAAGTCCTCCAGGCAGCCCTGGAAGCCACACCCGATGTGACCCTGCTCGACATCGAAATGCCCGGCGCCTCCGGCATCGAGGCGGCGGCGGAGCTACACACGCGACTGCCCGCCTGCAAGGTCATCATCCTCACCACGTTTGGCCGCCCCGGCTACCTGCACCGTGCCATGCAGCACGGAGTTGTCGGCTTCCTAGTCAAGGATGCTCCAGCCGCGCAGTTAGCGACAGCCATTCGTCGCGCTGTCGCTGGTGAGCGCATCGTCGATCCACTCCTGGCAGCCGCCGCGCTCGGTGAGGGAGACAACCCGCTCACCGAGCGCGAGCGCAGCGTCCTGCAATTGGTCCAGCGGGGCGCAAGTAACGCGGAAATCGCCTCCAGGCTCGCATTGACCGAAGGCACCGTGCGCAACTATCTCTCGACCGCCATGCAAAAGCTCCACGCCGCCACCCGCGTCGAAGCCGCCGTGCGTGCCGAGCAACAAGGCTGGCTCTAACTCTACCGCATGGCTGCCATACTCCCGCCTACATGCGAAACACGCCGAAGCGCGTCTCAGGAATCGCCGCATTCAGTGCCGCCGCGATTCCCAGGCCAAGCGTCATGCGCGTATCCAGCGGATCGAGGATGCCATCATCCCACAGCCGCGCCGTGCTGTACGACGGGTTGCCTTCCTCCTCATACTTCGCCAGGATCGGCGCCTTGAATGCCTCCTGCTCCTCGTCGGTCATCGTCTTGCCGCGCGCCGCCAGCCCCTCCATCCGCACCGTCAGCAGCGTGCTTGCCGCCTGCTCACCGCCCATCACCGAGATGCGCGCGTTCGGCCACATCCAGAGCTGGCGCGGCGAATACGCCCGACCGCACATCCCATAATTCCCCGCGCCAAAGCTGCCGCCGATGATCACGGTAAACTTGGGAACATTGGCGTTGGCGACCGCCATCACCATCTTCGCCCCATCCTTGGCAATGCCGCCGTTCTCATATTGCTTGCCCACCATAAAGCCTGTAATATTCTGCAGGAAGATCAGCGGCGTCTTCCGCTGGCAGCAGAGCTCGATGAAGTGCGTCGCCTTCAGCGCGCTCTCTGAAAAGAGGATGCCATTGTTCGCGATAATCCCCACCGGATAGCCCATCAACCGCGCGAATCCGCAGACCAGCGTCGTGCCATACAACGCCTTGAACTCATGGAACCGGCTGCCATCCACCAGTCGCGCGATAATCTCACGCACGTCGAAGCTCTTGCGCGGGTCGCGCGGCACGATGCCATACAGCTCGCGCGGATCATACTTCGGCGGCTCCGGTGGCAGCACCTCCCACGGATACTCCTTGCGCCGATTGAGGTTGCTCACAATTGAGCGCACAATCGCCAGCGCGTGTGGATCGCTCGTCGCGTAATGGTCCGTCACCCCCGAGGTGCGACTATGCACATCCGCGCCGCCTAGCTCCTCCGCCGTCACCTCCTCGCCCGTCGCCGCCTTCACCAGCGGCGGACCCGCCAGGAAGATCGTCCCGTTGCCACGTACGATCACCGTCTCATCGCTCATCGCCGGGATATACGCCCCGCCCGCCGTGCATGACCCCATCACCGCCGCGATCTGCGGGATACCCTTCGCCGACATCTGGGCCTGATTGTAAAAGATCCGCCCAAAATGGTCGCGATCCGGGAAGACATCCGCCTGCAGCGGCAAAAACGCGCCGCCGGAGTCCACGAGATAGATGCAAGGTAAATGATTCTGCTCGGCGATCTCCTGCGCGCGCAAATGCTTCTTGACCGTCATCGGGAAATACGTCCCGCCCTTGACCGTCGCATCGTTGGCGATGATTACACACTCCTGCCCCTCGACCACGCCGATCCCCGTCACGATGCCCGCCGCTGGCGCATCCCCACCATACATATCCCACGCCGCCAGCGGATTAAATTCGAGAAACGGCGTATCCGGGTCGCAGAGCAGCTCGATGCGCTCGCGCGCCAGCAGCTTCTCACGGGCGCGATGCTTGGCAATAGCCGCCTCGCCCCCGCCCTGCTTCACCTGCTCGATACGCAAACGCAGCTCCGCCACCAGCCCCTCAAAATAACCGCGATTCTCCGCATACTCCACGCTGGAGCGGTCAACGCGACTCTCGATGACAGCCATCGACTATACTACCCCTTCCTCGACACTGAGGGAGTTACGAACTACAAAATGACATGCAAAAACAAGTGTAGCATAGCGGCGCGCAACTATTCAGGCGATACGCTCATCGCAGACAAGGCCGCTGCATCATCAGCCTCGACAGGCAATTTCGCCGCTCCCTAGTCCGCGCAAATGCATGCCAGGCACTGGCCTTTGTGGCGCCCGCAGGTGCCAATTGCCTGTCGGGCACCGGCCGCGGTTGCAACCGCCCGCGGTCTCACAACAGAGGGATCGGGTTGAGCATAAAGTCGATACTCATCCAAAAGCTCTTGGAATGGCGATAGAAGATCACCGGCAGCAATGCCGTAGCGGGCAAGCCAATGAGAAACAGCGGCACGAGTGGCGTTTGTAATGCAGCCAGCGGGATCACCACAGCGGCGACGATCAACTCCGAGACGACGAGATTGACAGCCATCGCGCCCGTCCAGTAGCCCTCCTCGCGCTCATACCGCCAGCCACAAACGGGACACTTCTCATACGTCGAGAAACCGCGGCGAAAGAGCTTCCCCTTGCCGCAGTGCGGACAGCGCAAGAGCAAGCCGCGTACAAATAGAATCCATATGCGTACGAACACGACATTCACCTCCCCATCATCTGCTATCGTACCACGCAGCCTTCCCCAAAGCATGCAGCAGGGGCGCCCCCATTTGGAGACGCCCCTGAATTGTCGGCCGCCATAGCCTATGGCGCCCTCACCCCAGTCCGCGCAGATGGACTTTGCGGCGCGCAACGCCTTTAGGCGCGGTTTCAACCGCCGGCTTCGCTCCTATCGGCGCGTTGGACCGGCTGCCAGCTCTGGAGCCTGCGAAGACGACTCCGCCGGAGTGAGCGTGGGTCGGGGGGCCGTGCGTGTCGCAGTGGCGCTGCGCTTCGCTATCCAGGCGGGTAGCTTGCCCTTCGCGTTGAGGCCTACCAGATTGCGGAAGCTAAAGATGACGAAGAACAGCATCGCCCAGTTCACCACGGCTGAAATCGCGAGCACCGCGGGCTGCGGCAGCGGTAGCAGCAAAATCGCGCCCGTAATCAAGATGTTGACCAGTGTCAGCGGAATCAGGAAGAGCCAGGCAAAGCGCATCAGTTGATCAGCGCGCAGGCGCGGCAGCGTCGCGCGGATCCAGATGAATGCGATCAGCAGGATCGTCATCTTCGTGATGAACGCGCCCGTGGCGATGATGTTAAAGACCACCTGCCCCCAGAACGGACCCAGCAACCCAACCCAGAATCCGATCGCCGTGCCCGGCGCCGACCAGCCGCCAAGGAACAGCGCGGTAGCGACCGCCGACACGATGGTCATGTTGCCATACTCGCCCAGGAAGAACATCGCCCAGCGCAGGCCGCTATACTCCGTCAGATAGCCCGCCACCAGCTCCGACTCCGCTTCCGGCAAGTCGAATGGCGCGCGGTTCGTCTCGGCAAGGCCGCAGATATAATAGACCACCAGACCGAGCGGCTGTATGAACACAAACCACAGCCACGGCGCCTCGGGCCGCATCTGCGCGGCGACGATCTGCGAGAAGGAGATCGAGCCGACGCCGCAGGTATTCAGGTCGGCATTCGGGCCACACCCCGGCGCCACCACGCTCGTGAGCATCACCACGCCCACCAGCGACAGCACCAGCGGCAGCTCGTACGAGATCATCTGCGCGGCGGAGCGCAGGCCGCCGATCAGCGCGTACTTGTTGTTTGAGCCCCAGCCTGCCATGAAGACGCCGATCACGTCAATGGAGCTGAGCGCCACATAGTAGATGATGCCTGTGCCCAGCGCGCTCGCCGTCAGATACGGCGAGAACGGCAGCACCACAAAAGCCGTCACCACC
>DASVOW010000710.1:0-2545 GCA_036383155.1 Ktedonobacterales bacterium | reverse complement strand
CTGGCATCTGGTATGAGTCGCTGGAGCTCACCGAAGCGTTTTGTTCCGCTGAGCAAGTGATACCAAATCCAAAACATCCATTTGCCGCTCACGCCCACGCCCCCGAGCGGGCATAGGGTAGTCCTCTTTGGCCGTGTCATGAGTGCCCTCGTCTGTTGCAGAGATTGAAGTTCTTTCCTCACTGTCACTTAAAATTGCGTACTTGTTTCCATCCTTTCACTCTTGCACACTGATTGTATCGAGCGATGCGAGCTCGTTACCAGACACGTCCAAGCTCTCAGGAAAGGTCAGGATGTCGAAAGCCATCGATAGAATACATACCTCACTGGGGCAAGAGCTATGGAATCAAGAGGCGGTGGCGGGCTGTGTCAGCCACACGCCAAGTCACGAAAGGCAAAGCGAGGCAAGTGGTGGATCAACACGCCGATGTCGCTATTGAGACCTCGAAACTGACTAAAGTTTTCGGCAAGACGCGCGCGGTTGATGGTGTCAACCTGACGGTGCGCGCAGGTTCTGTTTACGGTTTTCTGGGGCCGAACGGCGCGGGCAAAACTACAACGATTCGCATCTTGGCTACTCTGGTCCGCCCGGACGGCGGCACGGCGCGGGTATTGGGACATGACGTGGTGCGTGAAGCTGATGCGGTGCGGAGGATGGTGAGCTTGACGGGGCAGTTTGCCTCGGTCGACGGAGACCTGAGCGCTCTGGAGAACCTTGTTTTGTTGGGCCGGTTATTGGGTTACCCGTGGACGAGGGCCAGGGCGCGTGCGCGGGAGCTACTGGATGCGTTCGGCCTCGCCGAGGCTGCGAGTCGTCAGGCGAAGAAGTTGTCTGGAGGAATGCGGCGCCGGCTCGACATTGCGGCGAGCATTGTCGTCACGCCGAACTTGCTTTTCCTCGACGAGCCGACCACGGGGCTCGACCCACACAGCCGCAATCAAGTGTGGCAGATCGTCCAGGCGATCGTCGCCGATGGCACGACAGTGCTGCTTACCACGCAATATCTGGAGGAGGCCGATCAACTCGCCGATCGCATCGCCGTCATCGACCACGGCAACATCATCGCCGAGGGCAGCAGCGGCGAGCTCAAGGCCTCCATCGGTGCAGGCTCCGTCCATGTCCGGCTGTTCGACCCTGAGCAACGACCAGAGGCTAAGCGGGTGCTATCTCAGGCACTCGCCGTGCCCGTGCGGCTGGAGTCTGACCCGGCTGCCCTATCCGCACAAGTCTCCGCTGTGGCTGCTCCAAAGGAAACAGGTGAGCGTATCGCGCATGCCCTCGCCGAATTGTCACGCAGTGGTGTTGCGGTCACCGAGTTTGCGCTCGGCCAGCCGAGTCTCGACGAGGTGTTCCTCGCCCTAACCGGCCGGCCTGCCGAAAACGATACAACCACTGAGGAGGCTTCTGTATGACCACGATGTTGGCTCCCGCATCGTCTACGGCCGTCGAAGCGAGTCTGCGTTCGACGCTACTTGCCGGCACCCGGCCACACCGGCCCAGCGCGTTGTCCGCGTCGCTCACGTTTGGGTGGCGAGCCCTGCTCAAGATCAAGTACATGCCTGAGCAAATGGCCGACATCATCGCGATTCCGATCATCTTCACGCTGCTGTTCACCTATTTGTTCGGTGGCGCACTGGCCGGATCAACCGGTGCGTATCTGCAGTTTCTCCTGCCGGGCACTCTGGTCATGACCGTGCTGCTCGTCACCATGTACACTGGCATCGGGCTGAACAGTGACTTCACCAGCGGCGTTTTCGACCGCTTCAGGTCGATGTCGATCTGGCGGCCTGCTCCAATCTTCGGATCCCTGCTCGGCGATGTTGCGCGCTACGTGCTTGCATCGAGTCTGGTGATCGCGCTGGGTTTGGTATTGGGTTTTCGTCCAGCCGGTGGCGTGGCCGGCGTACTGTTGGCGGTCGCCCTTGTCCTGGTGTTCGCGTTCAGCCTGTCATGGATCTGGACTGCACTTGGACTGGTTGTGCGCTCGCCGAATGCGGTCACGAGCATAGGCACGGTGATCCTGTTTCCCCTCACGCTGGCGAGCAACGTGTTCGTAGAGCCGAAGACTATGCCGGGATGGCTGCAGGCGTTCGTCAACATCAACCCCGCCTCTCACCTGGTGATAGCCGTGCGCGGCTTGATGCACGGCACGGCGACGGCGGGGCAGGTGAGTTGGGTGCTCGTGGCATCCGCGGTGGTCACCGCCATCTTCTTCCCACTCACGATGTACCTGTATAGCAACAAGCGCTAAACAGTGTACTCATCAATGGACTGGTCTGTTTTTAGTCCATCAACCATTCAGAAAGGAGAATACAATGCACTACTATACGATTGCCTTGTTCTTCCACATTACTGGGGCATTGGGCCTGTTCGCATCACTTTGCCTGGAATGGGTGAGCATGCGCCAGCTGCGGAACGCCGCCACTGTAGAGCAGGCTCGCGAGTGGAGCCACCAGTCCAGTATAGCGGGTCGGATAGGGATTGTCTCGATGGTGATCATCCTCGTGTGTGGCTTCTACATGATGGCGGTTGCCCAGCTTGGTGC
>DASVOW010000709.1:0-12146 GCA_036383155.1 Ktedonobacterales bacterium | reverse complement strand
TGCTGGAGGCGATCCAGATTGGTATCTATCTCCGGCAGGTAACTGGTGACTTCGTCGAGAAAGCTCTCGAGGATAGCGAATTTATCGAAGTTGTTTGACATGCTTTACGCACCCATCACTGTCAACAGCGCTGGCTATCGGCAGGCAAGACGCCGCACACTGTACGGAACGATACAACATGCGGCATATCACCTAATACATATCCGACAAGAGCGGAGGAGCGCCATATCCGCCCTGGTTGACTTGAGAATCTTCAGTTCCCGGCGGCAAGCTCGGCAGACCAGGCATTCCAGGAGCAGGCTGCTGCTGCATGGGAGCAGGGTTCCAGCCGGGAATAGGCATAGCAGCCGGATTGTAGCTATTGTAGCTATCGTAGCTCGCGCCATTGCCGTTATTGTAGGCCGGGTAGCCACTGCCGCCATCGATAGCGCCGCCGAAGTCGAATCCGGGAGGGAGGTCTGTCAGAGCGGATGAGGCCATAGCGCCAGCAGGCGCCGGTGGAAGCGCGGGCAACTGACCGATATCAGGACTCCACCCATTGGACCCGAGGTTCGGCAGATTGACCATGGGCGGATAGGCAGACTCCGCCTGAGGGAATACTGCGGCTCCCTGTAGCGCCTGCTCCGGGAGGCGGAACGTCGCGACCGACGCGCGCAACTGCTCGGCCAGATCCGCGAGATAGCTGACAGCATCGGCGGTATCTTGCGTAGCGCTGTTGGTCTGGTGAGTGATATCGGCGATACGCGTCATGGCCGCCGCGACCGCTTCCGAGGTCTGGGCGCGCTCGTTGGCGGCGCGGGCGATGCCTTCAATCATCTTTGCCTGACGGTCCACGGCGCCGTAGATGCTGCGCAGCGCCTCACCGGCTTCGTCCGCCAGACGCGAGCCGTTGACGACCTCCTGTGTGCTCTCTTCCATGGCGACGACCGCCTCAAACGTGTCACCCTGAATGCTTTTCACAATGGTGGCGATACGCTTCGTCGCTTCGGTTACGCGCTCGGCCAGCAGACGAATCTCATCGGCGACGACTGCGAAGCCGCGACCATGCTCGCCTGCCATTGCCGATTGAATGGCGGCGTTGAGCGCGAGGAGGTTGGTTTGATCGGCGATGTCTTCGATGAGGCGGACGATCTCACCCACCTCTTGCGAGCGCTCGCCAAGGCGCTTGATCTTCTTGGAGGTTTCCTGCACGTTTTCGCGGATGTGGACCATACCGTCGATGGTCTGTACCACGGCCTGCTGGCCGCCCTCGGCGTTGCGCAGGGCGTCACGAGCAGCCTCGGCGGCGGCAAGCGCGTTGTTTGCGGAGAGCTGGACGAAGTCGGCCAGGCGGGCCACAGCCTCGGAGGTCTGGCCGATTTGCTGCGCCTGAGTGTCGGAGGCCTGGGCGACTTCGGCGGAGCGGTCGAGCAGACGACGTGTCGCGTTCGTCACCTGGAAGGTCGTCGCCTGCACGCGACCGACGACCTTCGCAAGCTCTTCGATCATGTAGTTGAAGGAGTCGGCGAGCACGCCCAGCGTATCGGGCGTCACCTCGGCCTGGACACGCAGGTCGCCGTCACCGACCGCGCTAACTTCCTGGAGCAGCTTTTCGATCTGCGCCTGGAGGGTAGCAGCGTCGGAGTCGGGACTGAGGGCCGAGCCAGCAGGCGCCGGTGCGCCATCAACGACGGCATTGACCGCAGCAGCAAGGGCGGCGAACTCGTCGTCGCCAACGATGGGCGCACGCACAGAGCGGTTGCCACTGGCCATCTGGCGACAGACATCGGCAAGCTCCAGCGCCTGTGCGCTGACCATCGAGCGCATCCTAAGCCAGGGGGCGACGACGGCGGTCACGACGACCACCAGAGACAGAAGCGTCGCACCGAGGAGGAGCGTCTGGCCCGGTAACTCACCCGAGGAGTTTCGCACATTGATCATCCACCCGCCGAGGCCGAGCACGATGAGCGCGGGTATGACCGTTGAGATGATCATCAAGACGTTGAGCCGGGCGCCTATCGATCGACCTTTGCTCGCATCGAGTTCCATGTGTAAGAAGGCCTCCTCCATGCAGATCGATCATATCTGCACGACACCGCCGCGATTTATCTGCCGGCATGCATCCCAATATAGCTGGGCGCTCGAACGATCGCACCCCGTGAAGCGAAAGTCGCCATGATCGGTCTGTGTAGTGTCTTTCTGAGTACGCGGTGCGGCTGGTGTTCGTGACCGGGGTGGCATATCACCACAAGGACCTCATGCACATGCTTGCGTCACGCGCTGTCGTTGCATGCGCTCCACATCACACTCACCACGTATCCCCACTATACGGCACAGGCTAAGAGTACCACGTTTGGGGGGCGGTACGTGAAGTCACATGGGAATGATGTCATGTCAGAGTGCGAGTTGCGGCAAGCAGCCTAGCCCGACACGCTACGCAAGGTCCGCGCGATAGCGGTGCATTTTTTCAGCAAATAGCAGGCGTTCGACATCCAGTACGATGATCGTGCGTCCGTCAAGGCGTATCGCATGTTGAGCGTAGGGCGCGGCCCATTCGGGAGTTGGCACTCTTTGGGCGCCCTCGGTCTGGTCATCCAGCGTGCGCATCTCTGTCACCACATCCACCGTCAATCCGATCGTCATCTCGCGCTTCGAGACCACCAGCAGGCGTGAGCGTTGCGTCAGGGGCTGGGTGGGCATGCCGAAGAAACCGCGTAGATCGACGACCGATATGATGGAGCCGCGCAGGTGAATGACGCCCTGAACCCACGGCACGGTATTGGGTACGGGCGTGACGTCAGTGATGCGCTCGACACCCTGGACAGTCTCCGCAGGCAATGTGCACTCGACATCCTGCAGGGCAAATATCAGTTCCTGGGGAATGCTCGCCACGCTCGCCCCATCGGTGTTCATGCCGATGATGCGGGCGATATCCGCCACCTGACTTGCTCCGCTCAACCCTGCCCGGCGCATGATGTCTGTCAGCGCTTCGGGCGAGAGCTGGGCTGCGGAGCCGCGATCACCTCCCAAACTCCGTAGCGCTTGCTGCAGCGAGTCGGCCATGGTGGATCTGCCAGAGCTTCGTGCTGCATCTGGCGACTCAAACGATTGGTACAGTCCACCGCGCTCGTTCATGAAACCTCCCGGCGACGCGCCGTCATCCTCGACGCGGTCGCAACAAGGCGTATCACCTCAGGATGCCAGCGATTGGCACTGGTTAAATTAGGCTGCGAACACTCGCCAGGAGCTCATCTTTATCGAATGGCTTGGTGAGATACAAGTCAGCCCCTTGCTGCAGCCCCCAGCGCTTATCGAGTGGCGTGTTCTTGCCGCTGATCAGGATGATCGGGATATCGCGGCTCTGCTCCATCGCCTTGAGCTTGCGGCAGAGCTGAAAACCATTCTGCTTTGGCAGGATCACGTCAAGCAAAACACACTGTGGACGCTCTTGCAGCACCTTTTCGAGTGCTTCTTCGCCATCCACAGCGGTGATGACATCGTAGCCGCTCTCACGCAACGGCGTCGCGATTAGCGTGAGATCGGTCCAACTGTCGTCTACAACGAGTACTTTCGGCACAGGCATCGCTCACTCCCTTACGGTGTTCATGACATATTCGCCAGCCGTCTGTTGTGTGGACGAATGTGTCATATCGCTCTCACACCCCACCAGCCACATAGCTCTCAGCAGCGTGTGTAGTATATGGTATCGTCGTGTACTACTGCCTGCTCCTCCGTACTCCTGGTCTACAGACAAGGATGCGGACGTGGGGATGGTTATACACGCCGGCGCAGGCGTTGCTGACGCAGTGCGACGCGTTGAGCGGCATGCTGGCGCACGGGCGCGGAGTCCAAATGGCGCTTCACCGTCTGCACCAACTCAGCGGAATCGAACGGTTTGGTGATGTATTCCGTCGAGCCGGCGAGCTTACCGCGCATCTTATCGAAGAGGCCGTCTTTGCCGCTCAGCATGATGATGGGCATGTCGCGGTAGGCGAGATTCTTGCGCACGACCTGGCAGATATTGTAGCCATCCATCCGAGGCAACATAATATCAAGCAATATCAAATCAGGTTGTTCATCCGCGACCGTCGCCAGGGCGCTGAGTCCATCGCCTGCTGTTACGACGCGGATATGCTCACGTTGTAGAGTAAGCTGCACAATTTTTCGTACTGTGGGGCTGTCATCCACCACCAACACCACCGGATCGTCCACTTAACTGAACCTCCTCTGTGAATCCGGCGCCACCTCATATGCATATGAGGCTGATACGCCTGAGCCCCGAGATTGTGCTACACGATCAAACCGCTCTGCTCGCTCTGATTGTACACGATGTGCGGCACGCCGGTGCGAGAGTCGCGTAAGCTCTTCGTCGATTTCACGCAGAAATACCGCCCACAGGTCTTCGTATTGACGACCGGCGCGCGACTTCCCAACTTCGTCTGTAAGGACACGATCAAAGACTACCCGCATGAATTGCGAGAACAACCGCACTGAGTCCCAGTAGCAGTCGCCCAACTCTTGCCCGCGCACCACCCGATCGAGCGTCTCCAGGTCATGATAGTCGATGCGGCCATCGACGAAACAGACGATGGCATCCATCCTGGGGAAATCACGCTGGAGCTGGCTCAACGCCGGCCCGAACGTAGACTCCAAGTAGCGCACCACCTCCTGCTTCGCCACTTCGCCACGCCCACGCAACGCGCGGGCATAGAGCGAATGGTGGGTGAGGAGACCATTAACGCAGGTTGCCATCGTGCGCACGAGGGTGAGCATACGCTGCTCAGGGGTGGCGCGGTTGTCCTGTGATAGCTGATGCTGGCTCTGCGTGAGGAGGTTGGTGAGGCTGCGTTCTAGCTCTGCTTCCAGGCGGGAATCGACCACTTCGATGAGGCCGAGATCGAGGAGTTTGTGCATGGTCGCGGCGACCTGGGGTTCGGGCATCAAGAGCGCATAGGCGATAGCCTGGAGAGGGAATTGGCCGTTGGAGAGGCAGAGAACGCCGATCTCGTCGCGTCCAAGGCCCAACTGCGTCACATCGCCGTTAAACTCGGGCATCCAGCGGGCAACAGTATTACGTGAGATCGCCAGCGAGCCAGCGCGTGTCCATTCGTCGGCCATGCGCAACGCTTCGAGCAGGATGTGATCGACATTGAGCGGCTTCTGCACGCCGAGACGCCCCTGGATAGCGGATACCTCTCGGTGGAACTCGAAACGCCCCCGCTCCCAGCGGACGGCGCGGCTGATCGCCTGGATCACGTGAAACTCGACGCGCTGCTGGACCTCAGATGGGGCCATCAGCCCGAACTGGACCATCACCGCCATGGCAGTGTTTGGGTTGCCGCCGGAGAGGCGGCGCAACTCGGATGCCTGCTGGCGCGGCACACGCCTGAGGAGGCGAAACATATCGATGAGATCAGGAGCGGGCGATCCCGGCTCCTCCAGATCGACAATGTGGCCATTTTCGAGAAAGACCGCAATACGTTCCTGCCCAGAGGTAACGCTCAGGATGCCAGTCTTGCCACCAAGCGCCAGCATTTTGAGCGTTGCTTGCAGGCCCAACGTCTCCAGATTGCCGTCGAGTACCCGCCCCTGCTGCTCCATCGTCTATCGTCTCCCCCTGGCCCAATCTATCCCCACCACGTATGCGTCAGCCGATACACCAGCACCCGGCCCACACCCCTCTGCTCCACGGTACATGGCAGGGGCTGCATCGTCGCAGTGTTGGGCTATACCTGCACGTCCTTTAGTGATCCGCACCATTGTATCACACTGCATATCACGTTCAAGAGGGTCGTTCGGTCTCCACAGTCACAGTTATGGCGCAGCTTTGCCAAGCGCGCCGCAAAACGCGCTGTGATACTGCTGTGTTACTAGGGCACGGCGGCGCTCTGTGAGGACGAGGGGATGGTCGCGTAGCCGGTCAACTCAACGTAGCCCTCACCGGTGACGCGCGCGCCGCCTCGCTGGCCGGTGACGCCGACAGCGCCCTCCCAGTAGGCGACGCCGGTGGATTGCGCCGTCACCAACTCCTGGTCGAGCAGCAGCGGCTTGAGTGTCAGGGTGAGGCGCTGCGAGGGCAGGGTCACCTGCCAGCCGGAGGGATATACACCGTTGGTGTGAGGGCTGATCCACTTGGAGCGCGCCTGTGTATCGATGGCGCTCGATGGAATCTCGCTCGCCGTGCCGTCTGAGGCGATGGCTGTGCCGAAGACCGAGATTGGCTGCTTCTGCGCGTCACGGATGACGTAGAGCATATAGTCGGTCTTGTCGTCGAGCTGGATGCTAAACCAATCCCAGCCAGAGCCGGTCAGCGAGACGAAGTTGCCCCATTGGTGATCCATCCACGCCTGGCCGGTCACCGTGACCGGCGTGTTGTGATCAGTCAGCGTGCCGGCGACCGACATACGGGTGCGCGAGTAATAGTATGAGAATCCGGCGGAGCCGTAGGAGATGATGCCCGTGCCGCCATGGAGCGCGGGTGGCTTGGTGCCCGTGAGGTTCAGAGCGATGGCATAGTCGGCGCTGGCGGCGGCGAGCTGGTCGTGCCCGTTGAGGCCGTGCGCCGACCAGTCGCCCAGGCTCACTGAGAAGCCATTGGTGGAGCCCTCGGGCGGGATCACCGATGCCGGCTCGAAGGCGGCGCGCTGATCGTAGTGGAAGCCGCCGCCGGTGATGTCGCTCACCGCATAGTGCGCCGCGTAGTAGGGTGAGAAGCCGCCACGCAGCGTCTGGAAGAAGGTTAGCTCGAAGCCGTAGGTATGTGCGTGGCCCTGGGCGTCTGTGCCGTGGAGATGGCCGGTGTAGTACCACCATTCGGTCAGGTCGTGGTGGGGGGCCTCATCCTGCGGGAAGCGCACCGGTGGCAGAGGCGGCTGGGTGGCCGGCGTCGAGGAGACACGTGGCAGCCGGCCGCCTGAGGAGATGGTGCCAGGCATGCCACAGGCCGCGACGAGCAGCGCCAGTAGCAGCACACCTGCCGCATACCAGGCGTGGGAGAGCTTTCGCATCGTATGCATGTGTCGTATGTTCATCACTCACCCCCCACTGAGGCGGTCTCACCCTCAGACTTTGCCGTGTCGCCCATGGTCGAAGGGATAGTGGCGGCATCGTGGGCCTCGTGGAAGACGACGCCAGGGAGTATGCGGTTGAAGGGTGCGGGCCACCACCAGTTGAGATCGCCAAGCAGGCGCATCGTCGCAGGGACGAGCAGGCCACGCACGAGCGAAGCGTCGAGCAGCACGGCCAGGGCCATGCCGACGCCGAGCGCCTTGACGATGACCATATCGGCGGAGGCGAAGGCCATGCTGACGATGATGACGATGGCGGCGGCGCTGGTGATAATGCCACCGCTGCGCTCAAGCCCCACCGCGACGCTATGTGTGTTGTCGCCGCTCTGCTCGTATGCCTCGCGCACGCGGGAGAGCAGGAAGACCTCGTAGTCCATCGAGAGGCCAAAGAGCGCGCAGAACATCAGGATCGGCGAGGATGCCTCGACGAAGCCGAGCGGCGTGAAGTTGAGCAGGTTGCTGAAATGGCCCTCCTGGAAGATGAAGACCAACGCGCCGTAGCTCGCCAGGATCGAAAGCGTATTCATCGCGATAGCCTTGAGCGGCAGTATCAGCGAGCGGAAGAGCAGCATCAGCACGACGTAGGTGATCGCCGCGACGATGAGCAGCGCGATGGGGAAGGCGGTATAGAGCGTGTTGACGTAGTCGATGATGCCGGCGGTGCCGCCATCCACCAGGATGTGGAAGCCAGCGGGTGGGGGCGTGTTACGGATCGCTTGCACCAGTGACTCGGAGCGCGGATCGAGCATGGAGTATTTGCTCGTGACCTGCACCATCGTGATGTCTTTGCCGGCATAGCTGCCGAGAATCTGCGTGATGTAGGGGTCGGCGATGCGCGCTGGCTGACTGTAGAGCAATTCGTACTGGTCGAGCGTGAGGCGCGGATCGAGCGAGACGATGCTGGTGACATTCTGCACGCGCGGGTCGGCTTTGAGCGAGCGCACGTAGGCGTCGAGCGTCTGCAGGTTGTCCTTATCGAGCGGACTGCCGCGCGTCTCGACGGCGATGACGATCGGCGAGAGCGCGCTCTGATCGAAACGCTGCGTCAGGAGGTCGTATGCGGCGCGCGACTTGACGCTCGGCGGCAGGATCGACGCGTCGGGCGCGGCCAGACGCACGCTGAGGAACGGGACGCCGAGCAGCAAGAGGAAGGCGAGAACGGGCACGAATGTGGCAATGGGGTGACGCATCACGCCCAGCGCCAGCCGGTGCCAGAAGCCGTGCTCTTCGGATGAGCGATTGTCACCAGCCAACCCGCGCGACCGCGAGAAGATGGCTGGGAGGCGCACCGGCAGTGCGTTGACGCGCGCGCCGATGATGCCCAGGAGCGCGGGCAGCAGGGTGACGGCGGCGAGAATCGAGAGCGCGACGGTGATCATGCCGCCCAGACCGACGGAGCGCAGCATATTCAGCGGGAAGAATGTCAGGCCGAGCAGACCGATGGAGACGGCGAGGCCGGAAAAGAAGACGGCGCGCCCAGCAGTGGACATCGTGACACCGATGGCATGCGGCACGGGCTTGCCTTGCGCCAGCTCCTCGCGGAAGCGGCTCACCATGAACAGAGAGTAGTCTACGCCGAGGCCCAGGCCAAAGAGGGTGGTGATGTTGAGCGCGAAGACGGAGACTTGCGAGACGCTGGCGAGCAGATAGAGCAGCGCCAGCGAGACTACGACGCTGCAGCCGCCAACTGCTGCGGGGAGTCCGGCGGCGATGACCGAGCGGAAGACGAGCAGCAAGGCGAGCGCAGCGAAGGGAAAGGCGATGATCTCGGCGCGGCGCAGATCACCCTCACTGACGGAGAGGATATCGGCGTAGAAGACCGGCCCGCCGCCGACGGTCATCTGCAGATCCGCCGGTTGGCGCAGGCGCTGGCGCAGCTCCGGCAGCACCTTTTGCGCGTGGTCGGCGTCGGATTTGAGCAGGACGACGGTGTAGGCGGTGTGCCGGTCACGCGCGACCTGTGAGGGGTTGACCGTGAAAGGAATGACCTGCGTCGCCTCGGGCCAGCCGCGCAGACCGGCCACCGTTTCGTTTGCCTGGGCCGAGAAGCGCGGGTCGTCGGCGGTGAAGCGTGTGCTGGAGAAGATGACGAGGACGTTGGTGAAGTTGGTATGGAGGCCACGTTGCAGGGCATCGGTGGCCTGCTGCGATTGCATATTGGCGCTGGAGAAGCCACCGGGCGCGAGCACCTCGGCGACGCGCGGCGCGAACGGCAGCCCTGCCAGCACGGCAACGAACCAGCATCCGATTATCCAATAGCGCAGACGCACCATGACAAGCCCAAGGCGATAGAACATGCTGCCACTCCGCTGCTCTAGTAGTGTCTAATAATGCGATGCGCGCGCAGAAAAACGGGAGAGTGTCTCGCCCCGCTCTGCGTTGCGGCACGAAGACACTCACTCTTACTTGTAGGGTTTTTGCACGTGTATGCGCAAGCTTCGTTTGAGGCCATGTGTGTCCTGCTGTGCGGCGGGGTTGTATGCGAGGGGAGAGCGGCGTGTGCTGGCTGCGCACGCGCTACCCGCTCTGTTGTATGTTATAGCGCACGACGTCGTAGATGACACGTCGCGCGGGCCGAGACGAAACGGCTGGCGCGTGACGCGGCGTGGCGACATAGAGATCGGGATGGATCGCGGGAGAGCAGGTATGGCAGGAGAACGTTCGTATACCGTGACGGTCAACCGTCAGGCATATCATGAGTACTTCGTCGAGGACACCTTCGAGGCCGGTATCGCACTGACCGGAACGGAGGTAAAGTCGATTCGCGAGGGGAAGGTCAACCTGCGGGGCGCCTATGCGCGCATCAAGGACGGCGAGGTGTGGCTCGAAGGCATGCATATCGCCATCTACGAGCAGGGGACGTATATGAATCACGAGCCGCTACGCCCGCGCAAGCTGCTGCTGCACCGGCGCGAGATTGACCGGATGCTGGGGCGGGTGCAGGCGAAGGGGCTGACGCTGATTCCGCTGAAGCTCTACTTCAAGGAGAATCGGGCGAAGGTGGAGCTGGGGCTTGGGCGCGGCAAGAAGCTGTATGACAAGCGCGAGGCGATTGCCAAGCGCGATTCGCAGCGGGAGCTGGCGCGCATCACGAAGGAGCGGGCCCGTGGGTGATGGTGTGTTTGTCTAACCCCTTGCCCCTTTCCTTTGGAGTGGGGTCATGGGGGCGGGCGATGCTGCGCTGTCGCGTCGCGATGCGTGTCAGGAAGCACTCAGCAGGTTCGGCTGGTATGTGGTATACTGTTGGTGTGCGAGTACGTGAAGTATGAAGCACGCCCTTTTTCGGGGATGTCGGGTTTCGACAGGCAAGAGAAGGGGTCGTTTGCAGGCCGAGGTGCCGGTACGCACCCTCGTTAATCAACCGGCAAAAATATAGCTGCCGATAAAACGCCAGCTCTCGCTCTCGCTGCTTAAACACCAGTGAAGCGCGTCCGTCTGACCTCAGCCTGATGGGCCAGGTACGGGCGTCAAACAGTCAGGCTTTGGTAGTCGCAACTACTCGCTAGCGGCTACTAAGACTTAGCGGGTAGGGGCGTGCGAACCTCGCCGATAAGGGTCGCGCGTCCGTCACAAACTGTCGGATAAGCCTGTAGCATATCGTCTCAGTCGCTTGTTTGGACGGGGAGTTCGACTCTCCCCCATCTCCACCAGCGAGGCGGGTCTAGCACCCGCCTCGCTTTTTCTTGCCTCATTATCTACCCCCGATTGTGATCTCACTCCGCCAGCACATCCTTGTCCTGCGCTTGTGTGAGAGACGGTGCCCAGGCCGAAGAGCGAGATGACACGGTCTGGTTCTATCCTGATCTGTTACAATTGCCTCAAACGGACTACCACACGCTATACAGAATGCAACGGAGGGTACCATGCAGGAGGCCCAACTCACGTTGAGAGGCTCAGCCCGACGCTCCTCTCCAAATGAGTATGTCCAATTGAAGCAACTGATGAAGCAAGGCGGATTCCTGAGTCCGCAATCGGCCTACTATATTTGGAAGTTTCTCAGTACGCTTGGCATGCTTGGTGTTGGCATAGCTTTCCTGTTCATCATTCATAATTTCTGGTTGTTGTTGCTGGATGCGCTCTATATGGGCTTCGTCTCGATGCAGTTTGGTCTGCTTGGCCATGATATCGGGCATCGGCAGGTGTTCCGTACCAGTCGCAACAGTAGAATTGCGGGCTTTCTGGTGGGAAATCTCATGGTTGGGTGGAGTTGGAGTTGGTGGATCGATAAGCACAATGCTCATCACGGCCACCCCAACCAGGTTGGACTCGATCCCGACATCAGGCCATTCACTGCTTTGACCGAAGATGCGGCGCGCAACATGCGTGGTATTGCTCGGTTCTTAGCCAAATATCAGGCGTATTTAACATTCCCGTTGTTTTTACTTTCCGCAATTGCTTTTCTGATCATGAGCGTTCTCTTCCTGTACCGCAAGAAGGCACCGCATGTACGCACGGAGGCGCTGCTGCTGACCCTTCACTATGGTCTCTACTTGGGCTTGTTGCTCTGGAGGCTGGACGTCTGGCAAGTGCTCCCGTTTGTACTCGTCCACCACGCATGCTTTGGCATGTACCTCGGCTCTATCGGCGCGCCCAATCATAAAGGGATGCCCATTATGGATGCGGACAGTCCGACGGACTTCCTGCGCCAGCAGGTGCTTACCGCTCGCAATGTCAAGGGCTCGCCCCTGGTCGACTTCTGGTACGGCGGGCTCAACTATCAGATCGAGCATCACTTGTTCCCCACCATGCCAAGGAACAAATTGAGACAGGCGCGGCCTCTCATCAAGGCCTTCTGTGAGGAGCACGGCATCGACTACTGCGAAACAACCTTGCTGCAATCGTATCTCGACATTCTGCGTTTTCTCCAGCGGGCGAGCATGCCCCTACGCGAAGAAAAAGCATGAGGCAATCGTTCACATCTTCCTCCATCCCAAGCGGGCATCTGCAGCGCCGTGTGCACGGCCTGGAATGAGCGACGGTATTCGAGGAAACAGCGGGATATGAGGCAGCACTTCAGCTTGCGCGCAGCACTAGCTGAGCGGTTGCGTTTTGCACAGGCGTTTCGCTCGCGGCCGTTCGCGCTGCTCTGGACAGGGCAGA
>DASVOW010000708.1:0-2128 GCA_036383155.1 Ktedonobacterales bacterium | reverse complement strand
GGAAGACGCATGTCGAAGTTAAGATGGGAAGCGGGCTGACTTTCTTTCTGGATTCCAATCCTGCTCGTTGGGACCCCAAATTTGTCAGGGAGGATACGTCTGGGAACACAGACACACGAGAAGACTACCGCGCTGTCCTTGAGTTCTATCTGCAGACGCGTGCCGCCGTTGAGGCAAAGTATGCCGAGCTTATTGGTTTCGGCTACCGAAGCCTCCGCGCTCCCTATGAAGCGCCCATTGGGATGTGTTTTGCGTTTGTCGCTGATCCTGATGGATATACTATTTTGCTGTCAGGTGATCTGGACAACAAGGGCGTCGCGAAAGAAGCGTGAGAGCCATTCCGTATCATCTCATGGGTGATATAGCTCTCATGTACAGCGTCTGCACATGGGAGTACGGCAAGAGGAGAGGTACAATTCAACATGGCGCGAATCGACGGGGTGAACCCGGAAGAGGTAGAAAGCTACATCAAGAAGGTCTTCGAGGCACAAGCAAAAACCTGGGGTGCGCCGCTGTTGAACCATCTGGTCTACGCGCGGCGACCTTCGATCTTTCGCGGGGTGCGCGGAATGTGGACCGGCATCGGCGCCTCCGGACTGATCGATGAGCAACTGCAGGCCCTGGTCAACCGGCGTGTAGCCGCGCTGAATGGGTGCGAGTTCTGACAGGATATCAATGCTGCCGTGAGCAGCAATCTGGGTGTCTCGGACGAGAAGATCCTCGCGCTGGAGGACTATGCGACCAGTCCGCTCTACAATGCGATGGAGCGGGTCACACTGGAATATACTGACACTATGACGATTACGGGGCGTGAGGTAAGCGACGAGCTCTTTGCTCGCCTGCGTGAATACTATACCGATGACGCGTTAGTCGAGTTAACGGAGGTGATTGCCTGGGAAAACGCTTCCAGCAAATTCAACCGAGCCTTACGCATTCCCTCACAGAGCTTGTGGAAGCGTCAAGGAATAGAGTCATAGCTACGTAGCGGCGGCCGGGGAATTTGGCGCTGAGGCACTTGTTTGGCATGTTGACCTGGAGCGTCTATTCCGGTAGATGGAGGTAAGCGCATCATGATGCAGGACGGCCAACTCTATAACTACATCAATGGCGAATGGCGACGCTCACAAGCATCCGAGTTTCTCGATGTGCGTAACCCGGCCACTGCCGAAACGCTTGCTCGGGTGCCACTCACATCTCGTGAGGAGGTGGATGAAGCCGTTCGCGCGGCGCAGGACGCCTTTCAGGACTGGCGGCGCACGCCATCCACGGAGCGTATCCAGTATCTCTTTCATCTCAAGGCGTTACTCGAAGAGCATTTCGAGGAAATCGCGCGCCTGACTACACAGGAATGCGGCAAGACGCTGGCCGAGTCTCGTGGCGAACTGAGGCGCGGCATCGAAAATGTCGAGGTTGCGGCGGGAATCCCTTCTCTGATGATGGGGTACAACGTGGAGGATATTGCCCGTGGCATTGACGAGCACATGTTTCGCCAGCCACTGGGTGTTGTCGCGGCGATTACACCCTTCAACTTCCCAGGGATGATTCCGCTCTGGTTCCTGCCATACGCTATCGCCTGCGGCAACTGCTTCATTCTAAAGCCTTCTGAGAAGGTGCCGACGACGATGGCGCGTGTCTTTGACCTGATAGACCTGCTGCATCTGCCGCCCGGAGTCGTCAGTATGGTCAATGGCGGGCGCGAGACTGTAGACGCATTGCTCGACCATCCACTGGTACGCGCTATTTCATTCGTCGGCTCGTCGCCGGTGGCTAAGTACGTGTATGGACGCGCTGCGGCGAATGGCAAACGCGCACAGTGCCAGGGGGGCGCGAAGAACCCGGTCATCGTGTTGCCTGATGCCGATATGGAGATGACGACCACTATCGTCGCGGACTCCTCATTTGGCTGCGCGGGTCAGCGCTGCCTGGCCTCCTCGGTGGCGATCACGGTAGGTGAGGCCGGGGATGCCTTCCGCGAGCGTATGGTCGCCGTTGCCTCCGCGCGCAAGGTCGGTAATGGCCTCGACGCTGAGGTGGAGATGGGTCCCGTGATCACTGCCGAGAGCCAGCGGCGTATCGAGTCGCTGATCGCCCGGGGCGAAGAAGAGGGTGCGAAGGTGCTGGTGGATGG
>DASVOW010000707.1:0-3555 GCA_036383155.1 Ktedonobacterales bacterium | reverse complement strand
CGAGGCACGCTCACCTACAGGTGTCTGCTGGTTGCGCAGGGACGCGCGACTGGCAGCTTTGAGGTTCTGTTTTTGCCTGTATGCCGTCCTGAGTGACGTGTCTGCCTAACGCGTGTCTGGAGGGAAATGCCGGCCATTCCCGAAGTGAGGTTGGTAAGAGGTAGCGGTGGCTTGGACGGTGGCGGAGTTAAGTAGAACGTAGAGCTGATCGGACGGGGATTCGTATGTCCTCTAGTTGTCACCGTGGATTGCCCTAGATGACGAGCGCTACCATCTGGGCTGTAGTGCCATGCATACTCTCTCCGTCAGTCGTGCCGTTTGGCTCCTTGAGTACGTGCGAGATTGCACATCGAGCCTCCTATTCGCTGCCACTCACTTCAGTCTACTCTTTCTCCAGCTCCTCCTCGCGCGGCGTCGCGTGCACCACCAGATTCCCGCGTAACCGCAGCTCGCGCCGCAGCGTGAAGACGCGCTCCAGTCTATGCACCTGATCCGGCGTCCGCGCCGTCACCATCAGATTGACCGTCAGTATGCCGCCCGGAGCGAGCAGCGCCCCGACCTGCCGCAGGAACGGCGTGGCGAGCGCGCCCAGCGTCAGCCGCCCTGCCTGGAAGAGGTCCAGGCAGATCAAGTCAAACGTCCCCGGCTCGCTCGCGACATGCTCCGCGACCCAGGCGAAAGCGTCTGCCAGCTCTACGCGCAGCTGTGGCAGCGCATCCAGCCCAAAGCCGCTCCTGGCGACCGCCAGCACCTCAGCATCGTTGTCCACACCGACGATCTCCGCATCCGGGCATCGCCGCGCCAGCAGCGAGGCAACCGTCCCGCCGCCAAGCCCAAGCAGCAGCGCCCGCCGCGGACACCCCGGCGGCAGCATCAACCCCCAATAGCCGCCACCCGGCCCCGGCTGCGGCTCCCCACCACGCGCCGCGAGGCTGGCATCTCGCTTCCCCGCTTCCTCGCCATCGGGAACAGACACCGACTGCACCACCCCCGCAACCTCCAGCGCGATGCCCCACCCCTCGCGCGGCGTGACACGCACCGGCAGATACCGCGACTTCCCGCGACGCTTCTTTGCCATACCCTGCTCCAGCCAATATCCCGATGTGTGCTCCATGTGTGAACTATGCACTGCCATCAATCATATGACAGCCCGCTGAGCGGATTGAAGCCCTGCCGGTGCGCCACACTGACCATGCAACCATAGTCTGTCCAACTTCGTACATAGCCAGTAAGCGGTCATATGTGCCGCGCTGGAGGATTACTTTTCAGCAGGAAGGGTATCCGCATGAAAACGTTGCTGGTGATGGTCATCAACGCGCTCCTCTTCGTCGTCATTGTGGCACTTGCACTTGTATTGGTGTTCGTTGGCCTGTGGCTAGGACTCGGACTCGACAACACTCCACAAAACGTCTGGATTGGACTCGCGGCGCTCGCAGGGGCGATAGTGCTGCTCTCATTCCTCTGGCCACGCTCTCCCGGCTCCTGGTTCTCGAATATGTACCGCAGTCCGCGCCAAATGGGAGCTTTCGGTGTAGGCATGTATCTTAAGCGCGAGCCGGGAGGCGCGCCAGAAGAGTCGACTTCCGAGCCGCATAAGTTCCCCGACGGCGACTACTAGCCTCAGACCTCTGGTACACGAGTGGTAGGCTATGAGCATGAGTATCCGCACGTGTACCAGAGGGGAGGCGCGAGCATGAGCACAGGCGCAGTAAACCCGCCTACTTGGCTCGATCTCTATGACTGGCGCGAGCGCGTCGCCGCCATGTATCGTGACCGCACTGCGGCCCTGCAAGCCGGCGAAGCCCCGGAGTCCGTGCTGCAGCGTTTCCGCGCGGCAAAAGACGCCCTGTTCGCCGGCCACCCACAATCGCCGCTCGCTCCAGAGGGGCGCGCAGCCTTCGCCGGCCTGCGCTACTTCGACTACGATCCCGCCCTGCGCATCGAGGCCACGCTGACTCCGGAGGAAGTCGAGGAAAGCGTCACTGCGCCGAGCAGCGGCCCACACGCCATGCCTCTGCACCGCGCCGCCCGTCTCGACTTCACTGTCGCCGGCACCCCCGCGCGTCTCTCCGTCTACTGGATCGACGTCTACGGCGGCGGCCTCTTCCTCCCGTTCCGCGACGCGACCTGCCCCGACGAGAGCTACGGCGCGGGTCGCTACCTCTTCGACACAGTGAAGGGCAGTACCTTCGAGCATATGAACGGTTCCCCTACAGCGACAGACGCCATGGGCTACGCCGGTGGCCGCGTCATTCTCGACTTCAACTACGCCTACAATCCCTCCTGCGCCTACGACGTCCGCTGGGTCTGCCCCCTCGCCCCCCGCGAAAACTGGCTGACTCTGCCCATACGCGCTGGCGAGCGCGACTACCACGGCTGATCCACTCGGGCGGCTTATGCATATAATATCCGCGCAACACATGATGCGCTCTACGACAAACACCACACAAGCGAGAAAAGGCGACACATGGCACACGACGATCTGAAAGCCGAGATCGAGCAACGACGCCCCGCGCTGGTGGCGCTGCGCCGTCACTTCCATCAGCACCCCGAGCTATCCTTCGAGGAACGGCAAACTGCCGCGACTATCGCCGCCCACCTCCGCGATGCTGGCATTGAAGTAACGGAGGGCGTCGGCGGGTACGGAGTCGTGGGGCTAATCCGTGGCGAAAAGAATGGTGGAAGTGAGCGCACCTTGCTCATCCGTGCGGACATCGATGCGCTGCCGGTCGAGGAGGCCAACGAGGTGGAGTATCGCTCCCAGGCTCCTGGCAAGATGCACGCTTGTGGCCATGACGGACACATAGCTATCGCGCTGACGCTGGCTGAGTTGCTTGCCGCCCGGCGCGATCAACTGCACGGCAACGCCAAATTCGCCTTCCAGCATGCCGAAGAGTACGTCGGCGGCGCCGAGCCCATGGTCAAGGCAGGGGTCATGCACAACCCCGACGTTGACGCCGTGATCGGCCTCCACCTCTGGAGCCCGACCCACGTGGGCGACGTGGTCGTGCAGTCCGGCCCCTTCTTTGCCAGCGCCGATGCCTTCACTCTTCGTGTACGCGGGCGCGGCGGCCACGGGGCCATGCCACATCTCAATATCGATCCCGTCGTTGCCGCGGCGCAGATCGTTATGGCGGCGCAGACCATCGTGAGTCGCGAGATCTCGCCACTACACCCCGCCGTGATCACCTTCGGCTCCATCCATGGCGGCACCGCCCCGAATGTCGTTGCCGACGAGGTCGTGCTGCAGGGCACCATGCGCGCCTACAGCCAGGAAGACCGCGAATACCTGCTGCGGCGCATCGGCGAGCTAACTCAGGGAGTCGCCGCCAGCATGCGTGCCGATGTCACCTACGAGCTGGATCCGGGTTGCCGCCCCTGCGTCAATGACCACACCATCACAGCCCTTGTGCGTGCGGCGGCTGAGGCTACAGTAGGGGCCGACCACATTCCCACAGGCGATCAGCGTCAGTCTGTGAGTGACGATATGGCTGTATTCCTCGACGCCGTTCCCGGGTGCTACTTCCTGGTGGGCGCGGGCAATCCGGAGCGAGG
>DASVOW010000706.1:0-1593 GCA_036383155.1 Ktedonobacterales bacterium | reverse complement strand
AGGCATCGGGCCAGAGACAATATCTCCTCCAATGACAATGAGATCTGGCCGCACATCCTCAAGCTCCTTGAGCACCGCCTCCAGCGCGGGCAGGTTTCCGTGAATGTCGTAGAGTGCCGCCATTCTCATGCTGCTGGCCTTGACCTGCTACCCGATTTGGGTCCACGCATTATGAGAAACCGGCGGTCGGCCAAATTGCCCGTGCATACTCGACGGGCGTCAGCTCTGCTAAGGCGCTGTGTGGTCGCTGGGTATTGTACTCCTCCCTCCAAGCGGCAATGATATGCCTGGCCTGCGCTAAGCTCGCGAACCAGTGTTGGTTGAGGCATTCGTCGCGGAATTTACCATTGAAGCTCTCCAGGAAGCCGTTCTGCATGGGCTTGCCGGGATCGATGAAATCCAGCCATACTCCATGCCGATACGCCCAGGCGTCGAGCGCTTGTCCGGCGAATTCCGGTCCATTGTCCACGGTGATGCGCTTCGGCACCCCGTGCCAGTCGACGAGCCGGTCGAGCACCCGCACGACCCGAGCACCGGGCAATGACGTGTCGACCTCAATAGCGAGACATTCTCGCGTCACCAGATCGAGGATGTTCAGCGTGCGAAAGCGCCGGCCGTCGGCGAGCACGTCCTGCATGAAATCCATCGCTAGGGACTCGCGCGGTTGCCCGCTCGGTGCGACAACGCCGCGCGCCGTCTGCGCCACGTGTTTGCGCTTGCGTCGGCGGATCGCCAAGCCGTCGAGCCGGTAGAGCCGATAGACGCGTTTGCGATTGACGACCGTACCCAGTTCGCGCTTGAGCAGGATGTGCAGGCGCCGATAGCCCCAGCGTGGACGTTGGGCCGCCAAGGCACGTAAGTGCTCGCGTAGCTGCGGCTCATCTGCCCGCCCGCGCCGCCGATACCGGATCGCCGCCCGATGGGCGCGGATGGTGCGGCACGCCCGCCGCTGGGAGAAGGCGTACGTCGTCTGCAGGTAGCCCACGGCCTCACGCCGTGCCGTGGGCGTTACCAGTTTTTTGTGGTGAGATCCTTGAGTGCTTGATTGTCCAGCGTCAGGTCTGCCACCAGATGCTTCAGCCGGCGGTTCTCCTCCTCCAACTGGCGCAGCCGCCGCAGCTGACTCACCTCCAAGCCACCGTACTGTGCCTTCCAGCGGTACAAGGTCGCGTCGCTAATGCCGTACTCCCGGCACACCTCGGCGACCTTCTGGCCCGCCTCCACCCGCTTGAGAATGCCTAGGATCTGCTCTTCGCTGAAGTGGCTCTTGCGCATGTGCTCCTCCCGACTCAACTACCCACCGGGAGTTTCTCACATTCGCTGGACCTCAGCTCGGGTAGCAGGTCAGAGTGGCCGCGTTTGCGTTTCTCTTCATCTTGTGGCAAACCCACAATATTACAGAAGCTTTGGTGATAGGCCTTCTCTATCCAGGCTTGCTCTTCGTTGTTGGCGTGGTAGTCATCTCACTCATTTTTCTGTTGCCGCCTTCGGATGCCGAGTGAATCTATCTGGCAGCGGCTGGACCTGAATATTGGACGCCAATCGATTTCGGTGACTGTGTTGGCTGGCGAGGTACTTCGTGAGGAAACTGAA
>DASVOW010000705.1:0-2421 GCA_036383155.1 Ktedonobacterales bacterium | reverse complement strand
GGAGATGCCCTCGCCCTCTGCGACGGAGCCGACGACGTGGCAGGGAACGCCCGCCTCTGTGAGGGCAGCTTGCACACGATCGAGCGCGTCGTTCGCCACAGCGGCGAATAAGCCGCCGGAGGTCTGCGGATCGAAGAGTAGCCGCCTATCGGTTTCGCTCACAGCCGGCCCCAGTGTGACGTGTTCGCGGAGATAGTCGGCGTTGCGCGCGGTGCCGCCGGGCACGTAGCCAGCGGCGGCGTAGTCACGGGCGCCGGGGAGCCAGGGCAACGCGCTCAGCGTGATGTCGAGGCGCACGCCGCTCTGCGACGCCATCTCATAGGCGTGGCCCAGCAAGCCAAAGCCGGTGATGTCGGTGCAGGCATGCACATAACTCAAGTGTGAGCGCAGGGCGCGCGACGCCGGGCCGTTCAGGGTCGTCATGCTGGTGACGGCGGCTTGCAGATCGGCCTCGCGGACAGCTTCGTTTTTGAGCGCGGTGGTGATGACGCCGGTGCCGAGCGACTTCGTCAGGATGAGGACATCGCCGGGTCGCGCGCCGCCTTTGGTGAAAATGCGTTGCGGATGGACTGTGCCGATGGCGGCCAGCCCATACTTTGGCTCGTCGTCGGTGACGGTGTGGCCACCGGCGATGACCGCGCCCGCCTCGCGCACCTTCTCGGCGCCGCCACGCATGATCTCGGTGAGGATCGCGGGGTCGAGGTCGTCGGGGAAGGCGACGAGGTTCAGGCAGAAGAGTGGATCGCCACCCATGGCGTAGATGTCGCTGAGGGCGTTGGCGGCGGCGACGGCCCCGAAGGTGTAGGGGTCGTCTACGACGGGCGGGAAGAAGTCCGTCGTCGCGACGATTGCCTGCTCGTCGTTGAGGCGATAGACGGCAGCATCGTCCGCGGCGTCAAGCCCGACCAGCAGATCGGGGACACCGGGGCCAAAGATGCCGGTGAGAGGACGCACGACGTGCGTCAGGGCGTCAGCGCCCATTTTTGACGCTCAGCCAGCGCAACTCGCCAGGGTGGTCAATCGCACCTGTCTGCCGGGGGCCATCGTGTGTCCTTTGGTGTAGCTGTGAGCCTCGCGCTCCGCTCCACATACTATTGCGCGGGAGGCGTCGGGCGGACGCGCTTGCCACTGGGTCGCCAATGCGTTTGGCACGCGACAACGGTTGTGATATTCAACAGCACTTTATTGTAGGTGTGTAGACGGCGGGGCGTCAAATCGGCGTCACCGGGCGAGGCCCCAGGCTGCCATGATCAGACCTTCCATCCAGACGAAGGCTGGATCGGCGAATAGCGCGATCACACGCGCCATCTCCGCCTGGGTGAGTAGGCCGCTTGCCACGATGCGGTCGCTGACCTGCTCGGCGGTCAGGCGCCATACTTCTGCCGTGGAGGAGCCGCCGCGCACCATGAAGACGCGGCCTTCGGCGTCGATGTCTGTGAGGCCGAGCGTGTGAAGCTCGCCATAGAGGCGGCGCCCGGCGTAGGCATCGGCGCCGGTGGCTGCTAGAAGCTGCGCATAGGCGGTGGTCCAGCGGGCAAAGAGGGCGTTGTCGTTGGCGTCGTTGCCGGGAGCGGGCACCCAGGAGGAGGAATCGGTCTCCTCGACGAGGAGCCAGCCGCCGGGCTTGAGCGCGGAGGCCATGTGGCGCAGGGCTCCCATGCGGTCCGCAAGATGCTCCACGACGAAGCGCGCATGCACGAGATCGAACGTCTGCCCGGGCAGCGGGTCGGTGAGGATGTTGTGACGGCGTACCTCAAGGTTTGGCTCGCGCAGGACGTCGAGGAAGCGCGTATCGAGATCGGTGGCGAGCACGTGTCCCTCAGGGCTGACGCGGCGGCTGAGCCAGAGGGCGATGGAGCCACCGCCGCCGCCAACCTCCAAGCAGCGCCAGCCCGGAGCGACGCCAAGCGTCTCCATGTGGCGGATCGTGCCGGGGTCGAACCAGGATTCCAGGCCAGCGAGGCGCTCGCGCTGCTGCTGCCAGGCATTGTCCAGCAGATATTCGTTCATCGTATGCTCCGAGGTGATATGGGATTGGGTTCAGACAGTTTATCAGAGGCGCAGGCCTTCGGGTTGTGTGAGGTTGGGACATTCGGCTCGGAAGCGGCGGACCTGATCGACCGTGCGTATCCACTCATAGAAGAGATTTTTCACGTTGAGGATTGCGACGCCCGCATCGCGCATGCGGTTGAGCCCGGCTGTATGGGCTGGTTCCGGCGAGCCCGTCGCATCAGCCACCGCCACAACATGGTACCCACGCTCTAAGAGGCCGAGGGCCGATTGGGCGACGCAGACATCGGTCTCCAGCCCGATCAGGATGGCAGTGTTGCGGCCTGTGCGGGCGACAGCTGCCAGGATGTCGGGGTCATCCGCGAGCCCGAAGATCATCTTATTGTAGACTGGAGTTTCCGCCGGCAGCAT
>DASVOW010000704.1:0-3543 GCA_036383155.1 Ktedonobacterales bacterium | reverse complement strand
CGATGGCGGGGGTCAAGCCCATCATTCGGCTCGTCGAGAAAGAGCACGGGCGGGTCGGCCAGCAGCTCTACGGCCACATTGACTCGCTTGCGCTCCCCTCCCGAGAGATCCTTGATCAAGGTGTGCCGGTGGTCGAGCAGGTCGACATCCGCAAGCACGCGCTCGATGCGCTGCCGAGCCTCCGTCGGCCACAGGTCACGTGGCAGGCGCAAGCGCGCGGCGTAGCGCAGAGCGTCCTCGACGCTGAGCGTGCGATGGACGGTATCCGCCTGGGGCACGTAGCCGATGCGCCCACGCAGCCCACCGGCGTACTCGTGACGATCCCTCCCGTCGAACAGGACGATCCCGTGCTGCGCGCGCCGGAATCCGGCCAGGGCGCCCAGCAGCGTAGACTTGCCCGCCCCGTTACTGCCGGCGATGGTGACGAATTCGCCAGGCATTACCGAGAGCGTGACATGATCCAACAGCACCTTGCGCCCCCCCCGCACGCTGCGCACGAGGTCAATCGCGTCCAGACGCATCCCGCGCGTCTGGTCCACGTGCGCCGGGTCCACGTGCGCCGGGTCCACGTGCGCCGGGGCTAATGCTGTCCCGTCGAACAGCCACTGATAGGGGCCGATCTGCACATGGTCGCCCGGCTGGAGCTGACGGGCGGACGTCAGAGGAGTGTGGTTGACGAAGGTACCGTTGGTGCTGGCGAGGTCTTCCAGTATGAGCTGACCGGCGGCGGTGCCCACGAGGCGGGCGTGACGTCGCGAGACCTTGGGGTCGCTGAGCATGTAGGTGCTGCTGGCCGCGCGACCGATCTGTACAGAGGTGCCACGAGCAGGCACCGCCAGCGGAGTCGGGACGGAAGTGGAGGCGTGCAGCGTGCACGGTGCGACACCATTGGAGAGCGGCTGCGGACTATATGTCATGTGGACTATCCCATTCCTAGGTTGCTGTGGCGAGACATACTTGGGCAGTGCAGGAAACGCGCCCGCCGCGGGTCTGGCATGACGGGCAGCACACGAACCACCGTTTGTTTATGGCATATCGCTCGCTCTGAGTGCCGGCTGCCTGCACAGTGAGCACCGCCCCCCGGTGCACGCATGACCGCAGGCAGGTACTCCGTGTGTTCAGGCACCTCGGACTTAGGCCAGCACAAGGGCAGGATGAGGTCGAACGGGCTCGCCTTACCGGCCCCGCAGGGGCATTCCTACTTGTCGGGCAACATTGTCGGGCAACATTGTCGGGCAACGCATGGACTCCCAATGCGGCCCACATCGGCGCGTGAGGGGCTAGCTTGTCAGCTTACGTATTCAGTTAGGAAGATGTGAGCCTATCCCAGGGGTGTGTACCAGCCTACCACCGCACCTCACACCAGCCTACACCTCGCAACGCTCCCGTCGCCGGGCGAGATGCAGCCTCATGCGCATGAGGCTGCACGATCTGTACCATTGACGTGCGCCTCGATCACGAGTCTGCGAGAGAACGGGAGCGTGGCAGAAATGCCCGCCCCTGCTCGCGACGCGCTTCCTCATGCCGTCGCATTGGTCGCATTGCGGGTTTCCCTCTGCGTCGCTTGACAGTGAGTGATTACTCACCTATAATGCGGAATGAGTGATTACTCACTCACTAAGGAGATGGGGGAGAGGCACATGCCGAAGACTGACACTAATACACGCGAACGGCTGATGGACGCGACTGAGCGCATCATCCGCGAGCAGGGCATCATGGCAGTTACCACCAAGGACATCGCTTCTGCGGCTGGCCTGGCCGAAGGCACTCTTTACCGCCACTTCCAGGATAAGGTCGATCTGCTGCTCGCCGTCATGGCCGAGCGCATCTCCGGCAACTTCCTCCAACTCATCCACGAGCTGCCGGCGCGCGCGGGCGCGGGCACCGTCGAGGCGTCCATCGAGGAGTTCGCTGCGGCGGCGCTGGCGTTCTTCGCCCATACTATGCCGCTCAACGTGGCGCTCGCCGCCGATCCCCATCTCACCGCGCGCCATAACCAGCGCCTGCGCGAGCTGGGCACGGGCCCCGAGGTCGCCCTCCGTAGCGTCATGGCATACATCGAGGCGGAGCAGCGACTGGGGCGCATCCGCCCGGACGCCAGCCCCGCCGCTGCCGCCACGCTCCTGCTCGGCGTCTGTTTCAACTACGCCCAAACCCGCTATACGGGAGGCGCGGCTGCGGGTGTGCTCTCCGAGGATCGGTTCGCACTGGAGATTGCGCAGACGTTGCTACACGGCCTGGCTCCAGCGCCGGCAGAGCGACCCGCGCCGCATTGAGCATGTCTCTGGCCGTCGCCTTCGCAGCCGTCATTGCCGCGCCGATATTCAGGCGCCGCACGCCCGGCCACGCAACACCACCGCACACGGCGCGGAAGTCCTCGATGTTGGGGTCTGGACCGCGAGCACGAGTACACGTAGAAGAAAGAGATGTCCAGTGAAGCTCACCGTCTTTGGCGCAACCGGCGGAACCGGTGCGCACGTTGTGCGCCTGGCCCTAGAGGCAGGCTACCACGTTACTGCGGTCGCTCGCGATCCGGCACGCGTGGACATCCACCACGACCACCTTCGCGTCTTGCGCGGCGATGTGCTCGATTTCGCCTCCGTTGACCAGGCTGTGTCCGGTCAGGACGCGGTCATCTCCTGCCTCGGCGCCACCGGCCGCGAGAAGCCAATCACCATCTATTCCGCCGGTACGGATAACATCCTCCGCGCCATGCAGGCGAGCGGTGTGAAGCGATTCCTCTGCATCAGCGCCAACCCGCTTGTCGTCGGCAACGGCGACGCGCTCCTCGACCGCCTCATACTGAAGCCCATCGTGCGCCAGATCTTCAAAGAGTCCTACGCCGACCTGAGGCATATGGAGGCCGAGGTACACCGCAGCGACCTTGACTGGACCATCATGCGCCCGCCCCGGCTCCTCAATCGCCCGCCCACCGGCCGCTATCGCGTCGCCTTCGACCGCAACCTGCCGCATGGCAGATCTATCGCGCGCGCTGACCTCGCCGGCGCTCTTCTCCGCATGCTCGACGACCCCAAAGCCATCCATGCGGCGGTCACGGTCGCGTATTGATGGCGATTTCGTTTCAGGTCTATGTCGTCCCCCATGGGAGTTGAGCCAACGTGCAGAGCAGCACGGGAAGTGCGAGGACGAGGCTACGTCGCGAGCACTGCCTCAGCGCCCGCTGAAGACGGGGGCGCGGCGCTCGATGAAGGCGCGGCGGCCTTCGTCGAAGTCGGCGGAGGTGGCGCAGGCGATGAAGGATTCGCGTTCCAGGTCCAGCCCGGCAGGGAGCGCGATGTCGGCACCCTGGCGTATGGCTTGCTTGGCGGCGGCGAGCGCAAGCGGCGCGTAACCGGCGATCTCCTGCGCCAGTCGCAGTGCCGTTGTCTCGGCCTCGCCCGCGGGCGTCACGAAGTCCACCAGTCCCCAGAGGCGGGCGGTCTCGGCGTCGATCTCACGCGCGCCAAGGACCAGCGCGAGCGTGTGGCCCATGCCGATCAGGCGGATCAGCCGCTGCGTGCCGCCGTAGCCGGGGTGGATGCC
>DASVOW010000703.1:0-4605 GCA_036383155.1 Ktedonobacterales bacterium | reverse complement strand
CGTAGGCGCTGATGCTCGGCATGCGTAGGTAGTCAAACAGACGGTCGAGGAATTGCTGCCGGTGAGCATCGATGTAGGCGAAGACATCGTCGAGTGCGGGCGTATCGCCAGGCCAACGGAACGAAGACGGCGCCATAGGTGATAGTGCTCCTTTGCGGTAGAGGGAGGCGCGTCGTGTTGCCTCCATTACCTAGTGTAACTCATGGCGGTTGGTGAGTTGCGCGTGCCAGTATGCTGTGCCATAGTGACTGTTAAGCGAATTCGACAGTGGGAGGCAGCAGAGCATGGAGCCGCAGACGGTGCAGCGAGAGCAAGAGATGAAGCGGGAGCAAAGCGAGCTAGACGAGCAACGGCGGGAGGCGTCGGATCGGGAGATGCCCTGCCCAAATTGTGGGCATCCAATGCCCGATTTGAAGGGTGGTAAAGCCACGATCTGCCCGGTCTGCGGATTCAAGGATAGCTGCTGCTATTGAGCAAGCTCACTCCGGAACTGTGAGAAGCTCTACGAGCTGAGTACGGGAGCCGGCTGACAGTGGGAGAGGTGCCTATTCCTCAAAGGCCGCTTGCAGCGGTCGAACGATCTCCTCATCGAGACGGTGCACGATGCCTTCTGGATAGGGTGCGCGCAAACTCAGAATGAGATGCGTCGCACCAGCTTGGGCATAGCGGTGTACTTGGCTGCGAGTTTCCCTCAGGTCTGCAGGATTGACAAGGACCTGTATTGAGCGCTGAATGGTCTGCGGCTCTCGTCCAATGGCGACACAATGGCTATCGAGAATTGCGCTCTTCTGCTGGAAACTCTCCACGCCGCCGCCAACAAAGTTCCAGATTGCGGCGTACTGCGCAACGATGCGTAGCGTCAGTTTCTCCCCAATGCCACCAATGACAAAAGGCGGACATGGCTTCTGCACTGGCTTTGGCTCGCAGTACGCGTCTTTGATCTGGTAGTAGGTACCCTCAAAACTTGGTGCGGGTTCGGTCCACATGCGTTGAATGATCTCGCATGCTTCGCCAAGACGCCGGATCCGTTCTCCGGGAGAGTAGAGGGGGATCCCATACGCGGTGTGCTCAGCCTCGTAGATGCCCGCGCCGATGCCGAAGTCCAAGCGACCACCTGAAATAATGTCCACCGTGGCCGCAATGTTGGCCAGCACCGCTGGATGCCGGTAGGTGTTGCCCGTCACCATCAGGCCCAGGCGCACGCGTTTTGTGACCGCGGCGTAAGCTGCAAGCAGTGTCCAGCCCTCCAAGCAAGGACCGGTGGCATCGCGTCCCAGGGGCATAAAGTGGTCGAAGAGCCAGGCATGCTCGATGGATGGGATGCTATCGGCCTCCTGCCAGACGCGGAGCATATCATCGTAGGTGGTGTGCTGCTGGACCGTTTTTATACCAAAGCTCAGCTTTTTACCTGCCGTCATGGCGACTCCCGTTGCTCATAGAAAGTGATAAATGGTGGAACGACATGGGCGGACTCACTCGTACCCCACCAAGCCCTAAAAATCCTGATAATCAAAGTGAGGAATGTGGATCGAAGCGTTCCAGACCTGCTTTATAGCCGGCGGGTTGCTGATTATTTTAAGTAGGAGGCTGCGCTTCTCTCATTGTTATACTCCCCCGTCAGCGTTTGGGGTCGAGGGGGATGGCGAGCTCGACACGGCTGCCGCGTCCACGCATGCTCTCGATGCGCAGCCAGCCGCCGAGAAGCTCGGCGCGGTCTTGCATGTTGGGGATGCCGGTGGTCTGTCGAGCCATGGCGCGGGCGAGCGCTTCTTCCACGTCGAAGCCGCTGCCATTGTCGTCTATGACGAGCATCAGGCCCTCCAGCGAGACGGCGAGGGTCACCTGGATGACAGTGGCGCGGCTGTGCTCGACGGCGTTCATTACCGCTTCCTGGGCGACGCGGAACACAGGCGTTTCGACCTCTTTGGGCAGGGGCTGCTCGGCATAGGGAGCGTGGACTTGGGCTTCGATGTGATACTTGGCGGCGATGTCGGTGGTGTAGCGGCGCAGGGTGGCGGCTAGCCCCAGGTCGTCGAGCGTCATGGGACGTAGCTCGAAGATGAACTTGCGGGTCTCCTGGAGTGTGGCGTTGACCAGTCCTTTGAGGTTGGAGAGCTCGCTGAGAGCGCGGCGGGGATCGGACTACACGAGCTTTTCGCAGATCTCCGCCGCCAGCACGACATTGGCGAGCGACTGCGTGGGGCCGTCGTGCAGGCGCTGAGCCATGCGCTGGCGCACATTCTCCTGAGCGTCGATGACTCTGATGATCGTGGCACGGTCATGCCCTGGTGCGGCGCTCAGCGTATCCAATGGAGCAAGAGCAGTCGGAGGGGTGGCCATTTCGGCGTACCAGGCTGGCGCGCCGGTGATGCCGGGGGTAGGGCCGGCGGTTGGAAGATTCCAGGGAGCGAGGCTGGCTTCGCCGAATGGAGCCGCGTCTAGCGGGGGCAGCTCTGAGAGTGCGGCCATGGTGCGGCTGAGGAAGGCGCTGTAGCGCTCGTAGACGCTGAGCTTGGTCTCCATCTGCTCGCGCTGCTCACTGATCATGAAGACGCGCATCTCGGCCTCGGATGCGGCGAGGTAGGCGGCACGAATCTCTTGCCGGGAGTGGAGCTCCATATGTTCTTCGATTTCGCGCACCTCAGCGGCAGTGAGCACCTTGCGGTGGTTGAGCTTCTCAAGCTCTTTGCTGGACTGCTTGACGAGCAGGCGTAGCTCGTCTAGCTCGCGAGCGACGCGGTCAAATTCGCTCTTGCAGGCGTCGAGGAGGGAACCGTTGTTGAGCAGATCGTCGATGGAAGGGGCATCCTGGCTGCCGTAGTCGTCGCCGCTGAGGGCAGGCATGACGCGGGTGGCTTTGTCGTTTTCGGGGCGCTCCATCATCGAGGAGATGGCGGCCCAGGAGTTCGTTTCCTGCGTGACGCCGCGCTGCTTTGTCGTCGGGGTTAGTCCGCCGGTGCCGCCTCCGGGGACATATTCGCCAGCAGTGCTGCTAGCGTACGGGTCGTCTCCGAATGGCCGGCCATTCATCCTCACCATTGCCTTTCCCCCAGTCATTGCAGAGCTGTTATCATTGCTCGCCGAGCTCAGTGCACGATGGCTCGTCGTGTGGCCATTCGCGGCCTGCCCGCCATGTGGTGTATACGTCTGGGATGCCGAAGTAGGTGGTGTTGGTGGTGTGGGAGGCGTGGGTGGTGTGGGAGGCCAGGGACGCGTAGAGCCGCGTGAGTTAGCGTTTGTTGCTCCGGACGCTCCGCTGCCATGCCCGTCGAGTGGGGGCAGACCTGAAAGTATGTTATCGTCGGAGGACACCCGCTTGCTCCTTCTGCCCAGCCACCCATTGCATACCCCACCCCTATCCCAAGGCAAGAGATGTTGCGAAGCTCATCAACCCTGGACATGTAGAAGCCTACCAGAAATCACGCTCGTGCACAATTTGACTGGTACGTATTGCAGATTGTAGATCACTCCGAGTCCATTTTGATCCAGCCGTGCTTGAGCGCGTGGACAACAGCGGCAGTGCGGTCGTTGACCGAGAGCTTTTTCAGGATGGAGGTGATGTGGTTTTTGACGGTCTGATCGCTGATCTTCAGGGACTTGGCGATCTCTTTGTTGCTGTTGCCACGGGCGATGTAGTCGAGGATCTCGATCTCGCGGCCGGAGAGTGGCGAGTAGAGGGGCTGCACTTCGGGCGGCTCTTCGGCGGTCATCTCGCGGAAGGTGCGCAGCACACGGCTGGCAACGGTGGGGCGTGAGAGGACGTTGTCGTTGATGATGTAGACGCCCGTGCTGACGTTGCGCACGGCGTTGACCAACTCGTCGGGAGAGATGCCTTTGAGCAGATAGGCGGCGGCGCCGAGCTTCATCGACTGGAAGAGCTGTTCTTCGTCTTCAAAGGCGGTGAGCATGATGATTGCGACGCGGGGTGAGTTGTGGCGGAGCTGGCGGGCAAGCTCGAGGGCGTCGTTGGTGGAGAGCAGCGCGTCGATGAGGACGACGTCCGGCTGGTGCTGCTTGGCGAGCTCCAGGCCCTCGCGACTCTCCGAGGCTTCGGCTACTATGGTGCAGTCGCCCGACTGTTCGAGCGCCCAACGGCATCCCTGGCGAAACAAAGGATGCTCATCTATGATCATGACACGAATCGACTCCATACTGCGTACTCCCCCGAAGCGTTGGCTTGGCCGCTGATGAATCCCTGCGCATGCCGACGGCCCAATACCGATCTTTGCTTTCTGCGGCACCAGATAATGTCACTGTAGTATACAAGTTACAGGCAATTGTGTATTCGCGACTGGTACTCCTCATATGTATATGTCTAGATCGCCGCTTCGACAGGCGCCAACGGTTGAAACCACAGATGGCAAAAGGGCGCTGCCGCTGGGGTAGCGTCCTCTTGCCATACGCTCGGGTGAGCGAAGCACGGTCCTGGACTTATGCGCTGAACTCGCGCATCATGTCTTTGATCTCGTGCGAGAGCTTGAGAGCTTCGTCGAAGGGCCGCTGCCAGACGTTGCGTCCGAAGATCAGGCCGGTGGCGCCAGCCTCCATGGCGATACGGGCTTTCTCGATGACATCGCCCTCGCCCTGCATCTCGCCGCCACTGAA
>DASVOW010000702.1:0-9127 GCA_036383155.1 Ktedonobacterales bacterium | reverse complement strand
ATGTCATGACGATGACATGGCTATACATAATTCTGTTTGAAGGGTAACGCAGCTTGACACATCTCTATCTCATTCGACACGGCGAGGCCTTGACCAACGTCGACGGTAGTGTAGCTGGAACACAGGGAGACAAAGGACTGACCGACCACGGACGCGAGCAGGCGCGTCGCCTGCGCGATCGCCTTGCCGCCACCGGCGAGATCCAGGCCGACGTGCTGATCGCCAGCACATTAGAGCGCGCACGGCAGACGGCGGAGATTATCGCTCCGGCGTTAGGCCTACCGATCATCGCGGACGATGACGTGCAGGAGATGCGCGTCGGCGAAGCCGATGGTATGAGTCACGACGAGTTCATCGCAACTCATGGCAAGCCAGACTTCCGGCGCTCGCCCTTCAAGCCGTTGTCCCCTGGAGGCGAGAACTGGCCGCACTTCGTAGTCCGGGTAGCAACGGCGCTCGACCGCATCGTGCGCGAGCATCACGGGAAAACAATTGTCATTGTCTGCCACGGCGGCGTAATCGACGCAAGTTTCAGCATCTTCTTCGGATTGGGGTCGCTCGCGCTGCCGCAGAGCGAATTCCACACACGCAACACCTCGATCACGCATTGGGAGCTGCGCGAGCGTGAAGGAGAGCCGCCACGCTGGCGACTCGACAGGTATAATGACGACGTCCACACACACGACATCGGGGCGGACGAACGCATCCAGTGGACCAGGCTGGCAGCGACTTATCACGCGTCGCCTTGGAGTGACGAGCCTTCTGTACCCCTGCCGACAGAGGAGTCGTAACCAGCCACTATATCATATGAGAAGGCAAGAGATGCCGCCTCACAATGGGGCGGCATCCTGCTATGCACGACGCGGCGCCTGTGGCCGCAACATCCACCAGCCCACCAACAGGGTGAGGAACACGCCCGCGACGAAGGCAATGGCAATGCGTGTTGCTATCCGCCACACTGCCGCCTCGTCCTGAGTCGCATCGCGAACGGGCGGGCTGACAGTACCCTCTGCCTGCACGAGCAGAGCATCATCAGATTGAGGAATGAGCGCGGATGGCAGGAAGCTAGCGAGTACCGGCGAACTCAGTGTCTCTACAGCCGCCGTAGCCACGGCATCTGCCTCGGCAGTTGTGCGTCCCCGTGCGGTCAGGGTGACGAGATTGCCGCTGTGGGTGGCGGAGAGCGCATCGGCGGCGGTGCTGGCGAGTGTGGACAGCGACCCTCTGACCCCGTGTGACCGCATCCTCACCGCTATGCCGTCGTCAAGCCGGCCATTTGAGAGTAAGCTGTCCGTTGTGAGCATGCGCGCGATCTCGTCCTCTTGCCGCGCGGCGACATATCCATCATATGCGGTCGATGCTCCTGAGGGTATGACGACGATGCGCAGCGAGCGTGTGGCAATGTAGCTATCGCGTTGTGCCACGCCAGCGCCGACATGCTGCACGAGCGAGCCAGCGGCAACCAATAGCACCAGCAGTGCGGCCAGCCACCAGCGGCGCTGCGCTGCTGCCACTGCGCTGCGTACACGCGACATGCCACCCTCCGGAAATCTCATCATCGGCTGCATTTAGGCGTCGAACGGGCCGCCATATGGGCTCGGAGGGATGACCGGGCGCTGCTGGATCTGCGTGGTGTCGCCACTCGATGGCTGCGGCGGCCACGGCTGCTGCAGGCTGCTCGGCGCAGACCCGGGAATGTAGCTGGAGCTGGCGAGCCCCGGCCCGCGATACTCGATGCCCACCTGGCGTGCCAGCACAGGATGTGAGGCCAGCTTCGTCTCGACGAACTGCGTGAAGCGGCGCATGAAGCGCTGCGTATCGAATTCTTCGGCGTGGCGGCGAATGGCATGTGGATCGAAGTAGCTTTCGTCGAAGGTGCTCACCACCTCGGCGAGCGACTCGGGCGTCTGCTGATAGAAGAAGAGACCGGTGCTGCCCTCGACGATAGTGGCGAGCGCGCCACCCGCGCCGTACGCGATGACTGGACGACCGCTCGCCATCGCCTCGACCGGCGTGATGCCAAAATCCTCCTCACCAGGGAAGATGAAGGCGCGGCAGCGCGCCATCTGCGTGCGCACCTCATCGTCGGAGAGCCGCCCAAGGAATTCGACATTCTTACCGGCCATGCGACGCAGGCGGCCCTCGTCGCGTCCTCCACCAATGATGCGTAGCGGCAGGCCGAGCATGGTGAACGCCTTGACGGCAAGATCGATGCGCTTATAGGGAATCAGCCGCGAGACGATCAGAAAATAATCTTCATGCTGCGGGGTGACGTAGAAGCGCGACGTATCGACCGGCGGCGGGATGAAGACCGCTTCACGACGGTAGTACTTGGCAATGCGCGCGGCGACTGCTGGAGAATTTGCCACGAAGTAATCGACGCGAGCCGCGGTGGCATAATCCCACGCCCGCAGCTTTGCTATGAATGGCAGCAGGAGCGTGCGGGCGAAGCGTCCCATGCGCTCGCGCTCGACGTAATCCTCATAGTTCCACGCCCAGCGCATCGGTGTATGGCAGTAGCTGATGTGGAGCGACTCAGGCCGCGTCACGACACCTTTGGCAAAGGCACTGCTATCACTGATGACGAGGTCATACGCGCGCAAATCGAGCCGTTCGAAGGCGTAGGGATAGAGCGGGAGAAATGGCTGATGGTGCTGCTTGACGAGAGGTAACTGCTGCATGAAGCTGGTACGGATATCCATCGAACGGAAGCGGCGATCGACGCGGCTCGGGTCATAGATTGAGGTATATATCGGCGCCTGGGGGAAGAGATCGTGCAGCGTAAGCAGCACCTTCTCCGCTCCACCCATCTGGTTGAGATAATCATGTACCAGAGCTACACGCATACGTTATTCCTCTTCCCCGCCGGTTCGCTGAACGGCGCTCGCGTCCCTTGCTGCCGTACTGCAACCTGAATGTTCGCGGCGAATATGGCCCAGGCCATCAGTATCGTATCATCAACAGGATTCGCCGGCCACGTCCGCCCAAGATCACTCACTAGAGTAAACGCCACAACAGTACGAAACGTTCAATATGCGCCACGTCTGGTAATAACGGCTGGAACCGTTTGCAGCAGGATTTGGAAGTCGAGCCGCAGACTCCAGTTTTCGATGTAGTAGAGATCCATAAGCACCATCTCATCGAAATCAATATTGCTGCGCCCACGCACCTGCCACAGGCCAGTAATGCCAGGTGGCACTTCGAGACGAGCCTTCTCCCAATCCTCATAGTGCTCATACTCGGCGGGGAGTGGCGGACGTGGCCCCACAAGGGACATATCGCCCATGAGCACATTCAAGAACTGCGGCAGCTCGTCGATGCTGGTGGCACGAATGAAGCGCCCGACGCGCGTGCGCCGTGGATCGTGCTTCATCTTGAACTTGCCGCGCTCGGATTCAGGCAGCGTCGCGCGCAACCGTTCGAGCATCTGGTCGGCGTTGATATGCATCGAACGGAACTTGAAGCAGGTAAAAGGCTGTCCGCGATAGCCCAGGCGCGTCTGCCGGTGGAGCACCGGACCCGGTGAGTCGAGCTTGATTGCCAGCGCCACCAGCGCCCAGATCGGCGACGTAAGTGTGAGCGCGAGACCTGCGCCGACAATGTCAATCGCGCGCTTCACACGATACTGCCAGGAGTTAGTCAGGCTGCGCTTCAAGCCGATCAACGGAATGCCTTCGAGCGCATCGACATCAATGCGTGAAAGGCTCAACTCGTACAAATCGGGCACCAGCTTAAAATTGGCGCCCGCCCGCTCGCAGATGCGCACCGTGCGCAAGATCTGCTGGTGCTGGTGCGAGGGCAGCGCGATGATCACCTCGGAGATGCCATTGTCACGAACGACATTATCGAGCTCGCTCATCGTGCCAAGCGCTGTGAAACGCCCGAAGTCGGTTGGCGGACCATCGAGGTCGTGAATGAAGCCGACGACGCGATAGCCCAGATAGGGATTGGCGGCTATCTGCTGCATCATCAGCTTGCCCAGCCTGCCTGAGCCGACGACAAGCAAGTTCGTGAGGCCGACACCGCGCTTGTACAGCGAGCTGAGCACGCTGGACATCACCAGACGCATCAAGCTGACGAAGATGATAATGGCAACCCACGTAAAAGCGACCAGCGTGCGGTTCTGGCTGACGAAGAGATCCGTCTGGCGGAAGATATAGGCGTAGGCCGAGAAGACGGCGAAGGCACCTGTCGTCGCCGAAGCGATAGTCCAGAATTGCTTGAACCAGGTGCCCGTGGCGCGTAGCCGGTAGAGTCCCCTCAACCAGAATACCGCCAGCGTGCCAATTACTGTGGTGATCTGCAGTACCTGGAACGATTCGATCTTCTGATCCACGAACACTGTCGTGATCGTTACACCATGCAGCACGACATAGCGCAAGTAGTACGCGATAATGAATGCTACATTGAGCATGACAGCATCGAGCACAAAGATGGCGATGCGCCCTATGATGGTGCGCAAGCCGCGCCGCCGCAGACGATCCTCGACGTTATAGACGGGCAATACCGGGCGAGCCTGCGCCGCAGGCCAGAGTGGTGTCGCTTGCGACACTTGAGTTGGAAGCTGCGCTGGCACTTCAGTCGCCTGGAAGCGCTGCTGTTCTATATCCACCGGCTACTTTCCCCGCTTCCCCGGTTCTGCACGGGCTCGTTCCGCCGCCTCACAATACACATCCGCATACGCCGCGGCCATATACGAAGAGGAGAACCGGCTTGCCCAGCGAGGCCCTTCGTCGAGCGCACGGGCCCGAGCGTGAGGGTCTGCTAGCGCAACACGCATGGTATGTGCCAAGGCATCCCAGTCGTTGGGATCTACCAGCATCGCTATCGCTCCACCGGCCTCAGGCATGCTGGAGACATTCGACGTGATCGTCGGCGTTCCACAGGCCAATGCCTCGGCAACGGGAAGACCGAAGCCTTCATAGAGCGACGGGTAGACAAAAAGCTCAGCCCCAGCGTACCACAGTGGCTGCTCCTCGCGCGAAACATAGCCAGCAAAGGTGATGTGCTGCTGCATACCTAACGAATTGATGCGCTCGAAAAGGGGCTGATAGTACCATCCCTTCGCTCCGGCCAGCACAAGCGGCGGCGTCTCGGCATCCTGCGAGCGCAGGCGCGCGTATGCTTCGACCAGGCCCACCAGATTCTTGCGCGGCTCCAGCGTGCCGAGATAGAGCAGATAGCGTTGCGGCAAGCCGTGCCGCGCGCGGAACTCAGCAAGGACAGTTGGATCGTCAACAGGGCGAAAGATCGGGTCAATCGCGTTATAGATGACGCGCACACGATCCTCCGGCACGTGGAAATAGCCGATGAGGTCGCGCTTGGTGCTTTCCGAAACGGCAACTGTGACCGTGGCCCGGCGCACGCTACGCGCGGTGAAAACACGCTGATAGTTGCGGCGTGCCGGACGGAAATACTGTGGATAGCGCATAAACGCGAGATCATGCACCGTGACGACCGAAGCGCATGGCACATATTCGGGCAATACATTGACCGGCGAGTGGAAGACATCCACCCCCAGGCGACGCAGCTCGGCCGGCAGGACGGTCTGCTCCCAGAAGATCCGCTGCAATGGGCGATCCGTCGGCCACATCGCCGGAACGAGTTGGATGCGCTCGGAATCATGCAGCGAGCTTGCCGCCGCCGCCGCAGCCTCACGCTGACCGATAAAGGCGATATAGCGCTGGTCGTGGTCGTCGTGCATCAGGCCTTCGAGCAAGACATAGGTGAAGCGGCTGACCCCTGCGTTACGGTACGTCTGCGAGAAAGAGACGAGATGCGCGTTCAACGCGACGCGCAGCGTGCGAGTATCCTGAGTATTCACTGTATGATATCCCACTTTTCTTCCCGCTGGGGTGATGGGCGTCCTGCTCTTTATGGTGACGGTTCTGGATAGAGCCGGGTAACACGACGTATTACGCCTTTGACTGCCCGGACATGTCGTGCCACTAAGACGCCTGGGTGCTCAAGTTGACGAAGGAATCAGCGCACAGTAGACTGGAATCGTTCAGTTGGAGGTGTCCAGCACGGGCAACTCTTGCTGTGTCACGTCTTCTACGCGAAACCAGCCGGCAAATCAGGAACAGGTGGGGCACATGAAGGATACACATCAGCGGACGAAGAGGCAACAAGCGCATACTGAGAAGCGCTTCCACACGCGTCTCGTCTCGTGGGGAGTATTCTTCGCGGTCTCGTTGGGCGTCATGCTCGCCAGCCTCTCCCAGATAGCAAACGCCGGACCGGGAGGTGCGCTCCACGCCATCAGTCCGCAATCGTTGAGCGGGGTGATCAATGTCAGACCCGGACCGTCCCCCAATGTGGCTGCGCATGCCGCCTTTGTCTACGACGCGGGGCTCGGCTTAGTCTACTACACGAAAAATGCAGACGAAGAGCTCCCACAAGCCAGCACCACTAAAGTGATGACGGCGCTGCTGGCAGTCGAGCGCGGCTCGCTCGATCAGATGGTAAAGGTGGGCGCCGACGCACATGCGCTCGTGCGCGATGACAGCAGCTTCATGGGGCTGGACGCGGGCGAAGCGTTGACGCTACGCGATCTGCTCTACGGACTCGTGTTGCCCTCCGGCAACGATGCGGCCGTGGCAATCGCGGACGCCATCGGCGGCAACGTGCCCAATTTTGTGGCAATGATGAACGCGCGAGCAAAGGAGCTGGGGCTAACGCATACGCACTTCGTCAACCCACATGGCCTCGGCGTCCCCGGCCACTACACCACGGCGCGCGACCTTGCGATCCTCTCTGGCGTCGCCATGAAGTATCCCACTCTTGTCACCATCACCTCCGCTCTGCACTATCATATCCCTAAGACAGCAACACACAAAGCCTATGACCTGACGACAGGCAACGATCTACTCTCGGGGGCGCGTTCGCCCTATCCTGGCGCCATCGGCGTCAAGCCGGGATATACCGGAGACGCGGGTTATTGCCAGGCATTCGCCGCCATCCGCCACGGGCATCTGATCGTAGGCGCCGTGCTGAACGACCCATCGTGGCAGGTGCGCATAGGAGATATGCGCTCCCTGCTCGACTGGGGCTTCGAGCAAGAGGGGTACTCGCCAGCGCCGCCAGCGGTACCAGGGTCGGCGCCTTCGCCCAATATCTAAACTAAAACGAGGATAGAGGCAGTGTTTCCCATCGCTCATGCCTGGCTTGTCGAACAGCTCATTCCAGTTCCGGCACCAGCGCATTATCTCGGATGCGTCTGGCCCGATATGCTCTTCGGCAGCCCGTTGAGCCACACGCAGTCACACCGGAGTGGAGCGTTGTTGACTGCACAGACGCACACCCTGGGTGATACCGAAGATGCTCAGGTATTTCGCGCATTCGTGGCAGGCGTACTGACGCATGGCAGCGAGCCGCACGGCTTCGACTGGTATAGCGACGAGCAATACAGAGATGCCCCAGAGAAACGCGGCTATGCCTTCCAGCATGGGCGCGCCATCGCCGACGAGACAGCGCGCGCCTGCGGTATCGCCCGGGAGCAAGGCTGGTGGAAGGCGCACAATCTCGTCGAGATAGCCTTCGAGCGCCCACTCTACCTCGCGCAGCCGTCCCTCGGCGAGCGCCTTGCGGGCGCCTGTGGCGACGAAGCACTACACAGGCGGATCGCAAACGTGCTGTCCCACACCTTCCACACGCCAGCGGACGAGCTGGAGGCGGCAATGCGCCGCTTCCTCGACGTGGTGCAGTTGCGCCCGGCAAGCATCGAAGCTGAGGCCGAGAGCTATGCAGTGCAGGTGCGGCTGAAACACGCAGGCGCGCAGCCAGACACACACGCGCTAGCCGCGCTCATCGAGTGGGCCGAGCAAGATATCGCCGCCGACAAACAGGACTATCTCACCACCGTTGTCCGGCAGGTTGGCGAGATGCTGCACGAGATGAAATTCTAGCTTCCGAAGCCCTGCACCAGAAGTTGTCTATTACTCGCCCTGAAGCTTGAGACCCTGCTTCTCAAGGGAATGTCTTCATAGGACGGGGGGGAGGGAACTATGCCGGTTGTCTCTGTTTCAGGAGACCTCTTCGAGAACACGTACAGCGCTCAAGCACTAGCTCACGGCTGCAATTGCCAGGGATCGATGGGCGCAGGCATCGCCGTTGGCTTCCGCGAGCGCTACCCAGATATGTATGAGGAGTATCATAGGCGCTGCAAAGCCACTCCCCGACAATTCAACCCCGGCGATGTGTTTCTCTGGAAGACCGAAGACAACCGCCCCTCGGTGTTCAATCTGGCCACACAGGAAAGCTACTGGCGCTCACGCGCAACCTACGAGGCGGTGGAGCAAGCGCTAGGCATGATGCGCACACTGGCTGACGCTGAGGGTATCCAGTCTATCGCCATTCCGCGTATCGGCGTTGGCTACGGCGGCCTCTCGTGGAAGAAAGTGCGCGCCATAGTCGAGCGCATCTTCATGGACTGGCCCGGCATGCTCTACGTCTACGAAGAATATGTGCCGTCGACAAACAAGGTTGAAAACAGTTGATGCGATGTGCGATCACAGCACCTGAAGTTTCTCAGCCTGCTCCATGCCCCCTTCGGCTTCCAATGCGCGCAAGTGGCTCGTATCGTTGAGGCGGTTGACGATGGCGTAGCGGGCCGGCTCCTGGCCGTGGCGTCCATCCCTCAGACCGATCTCGATTTCCGTGATAGCGGTGTTGTCGCGGCGAAACTGCCAGCGCCGGTGGAGATCCATACCAAGCAGGTGGCAGAGCAGCACGCCGATCACGCCGCCATGCGTCACCCAGAGTAATGTGCCGTTGGGATAGGCATCGTGCCAGCGGTCGAGCGCGCGCACCAGGCGGTCGCGAAACTCGGCGACGGTCTCGCCTCCCGGCGGTGCGACAGTGATCGCATCCTCCTGCCAGCGCCTCATAAGCTCGGGCGAGCGCTCCATCACCTCGTCGAAGGTCTGCCCCTCCCATTCGCCCATCGCGATCTCGCGCAGATCGGCATCCATCTGCAACGGCAGATTCTGGTAGCGCGCGATTGCCTCAGCGGTGGCGCGGGCGCGCTGCAAGTCGGAGCTAACAATGCCATCGAAATGCTCGTCGGCGAGGGCAAGAGCCAGAGCCTCCGCCTGCCGCTCGCCAAGCGCACTCAGAGCAACGTCAG
>DASVOW010000701.1:0-3756 GCA_036383155.1 Ktedonobacterales bacterium | reverse complement strand
TCGTCGGGCATTCCATGGGTGGTTACGCGTGCATGCGCCTTGCGGTGAGTCGCCCGAATCTGGTGCGCAGCCTTACTCTTGCCGCACCGGTAGGTGTGCCGGCATACCCCACTGTCTTTCACGAGGTCATCCCATTGATAGCCTCCGCGCGCAGTGTCACTCCAGCTTTCCTGCCCGTGCTGGCCTTCGACGCCATGCGCATGGGACCGGCCACGCTGCTGCATACTACGCGCGAGCTGGTACACGAGGACATCCGTAGCTCGATGGAAGCGATTGCCGCTCCGACGCTGCTCATTTGAGGCGAACACGACATACTCGTCCCGCCCTGGTGCGGCGATGTCCTGCAAAAAGGCATCCCAGACTCGCGCCTGATGATCCTGCCCGACGCTGGCCATGTGGTGATGTATGATCGCCCTGCCGAGTTCAATACTGCACTGCTTTCTTTCCTCGCAGCTCAGCCAGTCTCAGTGTAATGCGCATGCTATCACACAGAGCTAATGATCTCTGTTGTGGAGGATGTTTCCTCAGAAGGCAGGCCGCCGCCCTCTCTGCTCCAGTCGGCGACATTCTGGTTATAGCGTTCCGCGGCCCGTTGACTCAGTACAGTGAGGAATGAACGACTGATCGGCGACTGGCTTTCTCTGCCGGTGCGCCGTATCCCTCCCTCATCGCCTCCTGCTCCTGGCAGCAGCCTGTTCACCAGCCCCATCAGGTCGGCAGTGAAGCCTGGTGCGACACCGTGTGCCAGGGCGAGGATCCGCGCTTGTGGTGAAAGTACTCGTTCCGCATCACCGCGTAGGGTCGCCCGCATGATCTGGCGCACTGCCCTTCGCACGCTGATAGACGCCAGCGGCAGACTGTCCAGCAAGCTGAACCAGGCGAACTCCGCACGGTGTGAGCCTTTTACGAGCGCGTTAATAGACGACCCTGTCCGCATGAGTCCGGGTACGATCGTCACCACCGTCACGCCTGCCTTTGCAAGCTCAGCGCGTAGCCCCTCAGAGAATCCGACAAAGGCGAACTTGGCGCTGCTATAGGGCAGCAGATGCGGCACGCTGACTTTGCCTCCGATTGACGTGATGTTGACGATGCGTCCATCGTGACGCCGCTCCATCTGAGGTAGCACCGCTAGCGTTGTATAGAGCGCACCCCAGAAATTGATCGCCATGACTTCCTCGAAATCCTCCACCGCCTGCGCCTGCACTGGTCCTACAGCAATGATCCCGGCGCTATTCACCAGAATGTCAATACGTCCAAACCGTGCTGTAATGTCGGCCACTGCCCGCTCGGCTTGCTCGCGCTTCGACACGTCACACTGAATCGTCACGACATCGCTGCCTGACTCAGGGAACCTCTGTCGCGTCGTTGCCAGCTCGCGCTCGTCGCGCGCGCAGATTGCCACATGCGCGCCGTGCTTGGCGAATTCCTCTGCAAGTGCGTACCCCAGCCCCCGAGAGCCGCCGGTGATGAATACCACCTTGTTCCGCAGATCCGCCACACGCAGCATACGGCGACGTCTAATGAAGCGTGACCCGACCCACATGCCGCCTACAAGTCCGAGTGCGGTCCAGAATCCTGCTGCTCCATCTGCTCGATACGGTTGCCCCTGCCGCGCTAGGTTCCCGTCGTCCGTCCGTCTCCTCAACAGTAGGCGTGTGCCTGTCCTGCGCACTCTTCCCAGGCCAGATGTACGTTCCCTGTTCATATGTCACCGCCTTTCCTGTCCTGATTCTCCCGCTCTCATGACTGCTGACATCCTAATTCTCGGGGGAGTGCATGTAGAGCCTTATCCCTATCTTGATTGTTTGACTGATGGACAAAAATTGTGGGCACAAGTCCAGAATCCATCGCGCACGTTATGTACCAGTGCCCTCCCAGCTCGCTTTCAACAGGCGCACTTCAGTGAGCAGAACGCCTGTGAAGGTGTATGGCAAGACACGGAGAAAGCCGCCGTTTTAGTGCGCTTGCCCCGTGAGCAAGCCATAGAAGAGGAGGGCCACCGCAGCGAACATGATGAGTGCCATCAGCACGAGGGCGACATTGATCAGCTTGCCGAAACGGTAGCCCTTCATGACTGCGCGCTTGTTGCCTAAGAGTAAGATCAAGACGACAAGCGACGGTGCCAGCGCCCCCTGCAGCACATTCGCCCAGAACATGAGCTGGATCGGGTCAAAGCCGAGCAGCGCCACCACAAGGCTGACAATGAGCGCCGCCGTCAAGATGAGATAGAATCCTTCGTTCTGCCAGGGTTTCTTCCACAGGCTCGCAGGCCAGCCAAACGTCCCCGCGACGGCATACGATGAGCTGGCGAGTAGCACGGGAATGGCGACCAGTCCCGCGCCGATTAGCCCGATCGCAAAAAGATACGTGGCAAACGGACCGGCCAGCGGTTCGAGCGCGCGTGCGGCGTCGGCCGCCGTTTGAATCTGCTGATGATGGGTAAAGAGGGTCGCCGATGTGCACACGATGATGAAGTACGCGACGAGGTTGCCGCTGATGGTGCCTGTGGCGATATCGGCGGACGCGAGGGCAAGCTGCGTTTTGGGCGCTCCCGGCCTGCTCTCCTCCTTCTCGCCCTGCACCTGCCAGTACATCGTATAGGGTGAGACGGTAGCGCCCAGCAGCGCCACAGCGCTGCTGATCCCGGCAAACCCCCAGTTGATCTGCGGCATGAACGTGCCCTTCAGCACCATGCCCCAATTCGCGCCGGAAAATATGCCCGTAATGAGATAGGCGATGAAGGCCAGGCTCATCCCGATAAAGACCTTCTTGATCATGCCAAAGCTCTGATACACCGTCAGATACCACAGGATCAGCGCCACGGGAACGACAAACCAGTGCCATGAGATCCCCGTGACGAGCTGCAACCCGCTGCCGATGGCCGCGAGATCGGCGGCGATCAGCGCGCCGTTCGCGAGCAGGAGCAGCAACGATGCCGGCACGGCAACCCGGCGTCCATACTGCTCACGTAGAAGTGTGGCCAGGCCCCGCTGGCTGACACGCCCAATCTTGGCACAGGCATACTGCACGGCCTGATAGAGCGGTGTGGCCAGCAGCAACAGCCACAGTTGCCCATAACCGTTGGTGGCCCCGTTCACCGAATATGAGGTGACGGCTGAGGAGTCATTGCCTGCCATGCCCGCGAGTAAGCCCGGGCCGAGCATACGCAGTGAGACGCGCGGCTCCTGTGTGTGGGCTTCTACGCCGCCTTCAAAACGCTCAGTTTCGGATGCTTCTGCTACGGATTGCTCTGTTCCAGTTCGCTGGCCCGTGTCTCTGCTGTTGCGCGCTTCGTTGCGCCGCACGCCCTCTACCGTTGGGATAACTTCTTCCGTCTCTTCGAACACCTTACCTGGTGTAAATCCACCTCCTGAGAGCGTCTCGCGGCCACGAGCTGTCAGGTTTTTGATCTCGCTCTCCTTCGTCGCGACAAGCACCGTACCAGGCTCATCGGCCGAAGGAGGCGCCACGTCCGCCACTCGCTCGACAGGCACCACCAGCTTCTTCCTGAACAAGACTCCCTTTGCGACGACGATCTTCCTGATGTCGCCCCATCGATCGCGAATCACCTTACGCACCGTAGGCTTACTGACGTCTCGCTCGCCCAGATCCCCGTGTGCGGCCTCCACCTTCATGCCGGGTTCTATGCCATTTGCCTCTGACGATCCTGCTGTCGGAATCATGTCGAAATGTTCGGCCTTCTGTCGGGCCTCGCTCATAGGTCTGTCCTTACAAACACGTTCATGCGGCGACGAA
>DASVOW010000700.1:0-6385 GCA_036383155.1 Ktedonobacterales bacterium | reverse complement strand
GATGACGATGTCGGCCAGGGTGCAATAGACGGCGAGTAGCGGGCCGAGTCGCCAGAAACGCCGGCTCATCTTTTCGCGGCGGGTCGAGACAACCCGCATGGCGGCCCATACTGGCGGCGCGACGAAGAGCGCCAGCCGAAGCACGAGCACCATGGGAAAAATGGCCGCTGGCCAGACAGTGAGTGGCACCATTGCCAGGAGTCGCCCGGCAGCATAGATAGCGATAGCTTCGATGATTGCGCGGCGCATCGTCGTTCGGCGGAACATGCATATCCTCAACTGTACAATACGAGAAAATCGGTATATGAATACATGTCGTGTGAGACACGTCCATATTATAGCGCGCTCTGTCTCGCACGTTTCGGAATGGTTCTTGCTCTCCGCACGAACAGCATCTCAACAGGAGGATTCTAATAGGCATATGCCACAGGATGATAATACTGAGGCGGCGACGAGCGACACTGCGAATGTACTCGCGACGGGCGTGTCGAATCTTGATCAACTGCTCGCCGGCGGTTTGCCTAGAAACGCTTTTGTGCTGATTATGGGGCGGCCGGGAAGTGGAAAGACGACGCTGGCAAATCAGATCGCGTTTCACGCCGCTCGTTCCGGTAAGCGGGTGCTCATTCTGACCGCGCTTTCGGAATCGACGAGTAAGCTGATCGCGCATCTGCGTTCGTTCGATTTCTTTGATCAAAGCCTCATCGGTGGGCCCATCCAATTTCTCAGTTTGCAGCCTTTGCTCGACCAAGGGCTGGAGGCGGCGGGGCGCGAGATTCTTTCGATGGCACGCCGCATGAGTGCCGATATGGTTGTGCTCGATGGATTCCGCGGGATGCGCGGCATCGAAGGCGCGCCACTACTGGCACGCCAGTTTCTGTACGATGTCGGCACAACACTCAGCACGATGGGCTCCATGTTTCTCGTAACGACCGAGACCGAGCCAACGGACCCCACGTTCTACCCCGAGACGACCACCGCCGATGTGATCATCGCGCTACACTACAACGTCGTCGATGTCGCTCAACGGCGCACACTTGAGGTGATCAAAGCACGTGGCCGTGCGCCTTTGCCTGGGCTGCACTCGTTAGCGCTCAGCAGCAAAGGCGCAATCATCTATCCGCAGTTCGAGGTGCGTGTCATCCAGGAATTGCTTGACCAACGGCATCGACTGGACGAGCACATTCCAGTGAACACAGTTGCCCCAAGTGAACGCGCCTCGTCTGTTGGCACATCCACCGTCGATGTAAGTGAGACCTCAGACGGTCAGGATTACGCGCCCTTCGGCCTACCTGAGCTGGATCACCTGATGAACGGCGGTCTGACTCGCGCCACCAGTACCCTCGTCGCCGGCAGCTCCGGTACTGGCAAGACACTTCTCGCCCTCAACTTTGCCGTAGCCGGTGTGCGTGCTGGTGAGCCAACGCTCTATGTTGGCTTACGTGAGGGACTCGACCAGATCCTGGCGAAGGCGGATGCTTTCAATCTGGGGCGAGACCTGCGGCAAGCGCTCCTGCCAGGTGGCGGACTGACGCTCCTGCGCATTCCGCCGATTCAATTGAATCCCGACGTAGTGGCGGATCGTCTGTTGGGTGAGTTGGATCGCATTGGAGCGAAGCGCCTGATCGTCGATAGCATCTATGAGTTAGAGCGAGCCATTCGTACCAGCGAGCATCCACGTCGCCTCGACGACTATCTCGCTGCCCTCCTTGAGGCATTGCACGCGCGGCGCGTAACGGCGCTCTTCACTCGTGAGACGGAGAAAGCCCTTGCGGCATCGCTCGACTTCTCCGGCGAGCCATTGTCGGTGCTCGCGGAAAACGTCATCCTGCTGCAGCAAGTCGTCTTCCGTCAGGAGCTCTACCGCCTGCTATCGGTGCTCAAGATGCGCATGTCACCCCACGACAACACACTACGCGAGTTTCGAATTGTATCTCCGTCTGGCATTACTGTGCTGGAATCCGTCCAGTCTGCATCGGGCGTGCTTGAAGGCATTGCAGAGCAGGAGGGTGGCGGGAATACCGCCCCAGGTATGGATGGACAAAGCGGCAGCGCATCCATCCGCGCCGCCAACAATGACGGTAGGGCTGGTGCTGAACGCCGTGGCGTGAAGCGTGGGGAAGGGCGCTAAGCATGAGCGACTTGTCCATCTCCCACGCTGCTACACCCCTTGTTCTCATCTTAGAAGATGAGGAGCCGATTGCCATCGCCCTGTCGCTCATCATCGAGGATGCGGGCTACGCCGCGGTATATACGACGGATGCCCGTCACGCGCTTGCGCTGGTGCGAGAGCATAGCCCGGCGTTGATTTTGACTGATCTCATGATGCCACGGATGAACGGCGGGCAATTCGTTACCGCGCTACGCGAGCAGGCATCGCGAGAGGGCATACCAATGCCCCCGGTCGTCTTGATGACGGCTACTGACCTGCGCTACGCCACGGAGATCGGAGCCGATGCCGTCCTGGGCAAGCCCTTTGACCTGAAAACGGTTGAGGCGTTGCTCACCCGCTTCCTGCCGCAGGCAAGCGTGAGCGGTAATCTCTCTTGATCTCCGTGCCATTGAGGCGCCAGCCGTTGTCGCTCTTGCTGTCGCTGATGCTGCCCATCAAACGGCGCCTCCTATCACAGCGGCAAGCCACTCAGCCAAACAAGCCACCCCCAAACCAATACACTCTATGAAAGTGTTTGGTTTGGGGGTACTATGTAAGATGTGGCACGGCGATGGGGCCGCCCACATGACGGTGTTGTCTGGCACCTCGTGCGTGACGTATGCAGGCGCATCGAGGTCAGATGGGGAGGCGGCGTCATCCATGCGCCGCACGAGGAGCTATGCAATATTACAGTTCGATTCTTGAGACGGTTGGTCATACCCCGCTGGTGCGCTTGAATTCGGTTGCGCGTGATGTGCGGCCGCTGGTGCTGGCGAAGGTGGAATATTTCAATCCGGGCGGCAGCGTGAAAGACCGCATCGGAGCAGGTTTGATCGAGGCGTGTGAGCGTGCTGGTTTGCTGAAGCCGGGCGGGACTATCGTCGAGCCGACGAGCGGCAATACGGGGACGGGTCTCGCCATCGCGGCGGCGATCAAGGGCTATCACTGTATCTTCGTGATGACCGACAAGGTCTCGGAGGAGAAGCGCAGCCTGCTGCGCGCTCTGGGCGCGGAGGTGGTGATCTGCCCGAATAGCGAGCCGCACGACTCGCCGGACAATTATCATAACGTGGCGGCGCGGCTGGCACGCGAGATTCCCGGCGCGTGTAGCCCGGACCAGTATTCCAACCCAGCGAATCCATTGGCGCATTATCGCAGCACGGGTCCAGAGATCTGGGCCGATACCGACGGAAAGGTGACGGCGTTCGTGGCTGGCATCGGCACGGCGGGAACCATCACCGGTACGGCGCGCTACTTGAAAGAGCAGAATCCCAATATCAAGGTGATTGGCGCCGACCCGGCGGGCTCGATCTATTCGGCTGATACACCCAAGCCATATAAGGTCGAAGGCATCGGGACCGACACCTTCCCCGAGAATTGGGATTCCTCGCTGGTGGACGAGGTCATCCGCGTGGACGACCGCGCTTCATTCCAGATGGCACGACGGATGGCGCGCGAGGAGGGATTGCTCTGCGGCGGGTCGTGCGGGACGGCCGTGGTGGCGGCGCTGGAGTACGCGAAGCGCCTGGGGCCGGATGATGTCGTGGTGGCGCTGCTGCCGGATACGGGGCGTGGTTATCTCACCAAGTTCTACGATGATACCTGGATGCGTGAGAATGGCTTTTATGAGACGCCGTCGCAGCCAACGCTGGCCGATGTACTGGCGTTCAGGCGTGGCTTGACGCCGGATGTACCGCTGGTGGTGGGTGTCACGCCGGAAGAGCCGGTGGCCTCTGCGATCCAGCGATTCCACCGCTATGGCATCTCGCAACTGCCGGTGATGGAGGGCGATCAGATCGTTGGCTCGCTGACTGAGAACCAACTGCTGCAGCGATTCGCCGCCGGCGAACATCTCGACGGACAGCGCGTGCGAGATTGGCAGGGTCCGCCGCTGCCTACACTGCCGGAGACGGCACCCGTGCGCGAGGCCTATACTCTGCTGGTAGGTGGCCATACCGCGGTAGCGGTGACGGGGCAAAATGGGCTGCATGGTGTGGTCTCGAAGAGCGACCTGATGGAATTTTGGGCGCAAAACTCGCGCACCGCCAGCGAATCGAAGGCGTAGAGCGGCGGGCTGGGGGTAGACCTTCCCCAGCCCAGTTCCTGGCACAGAAGAGATCGTGCGGCGAGCGTTGTGGCGGTGGGGCAGGGAGTGGAACGAAAGGCGATATCAGATGCTTTTGCAGAATAGGGAACAGTGGGAACAGCAGGGAGTGCCTGAGGAGGGATATGCTCTGCCGACATTTTCGCTAGAGGATGCAGGCGGAAGGACGATACGCTTGTGGGACTACAAGCAGCGCCGCCCGGTGCTGCTGGCGTTCGTGCATGCTACCGATTGTGCGTGCTGTCGTGTGTGGCTGCGCTCGCTGCTCGATCGCCAGGCGCAGCTCCATGAGCTGCGAGTAGTGACGCTGGTGGTTGTGCCGGAGCCGGCGGAGCGGCTCGATGCGCTGCAGGCGGAGCTGGGTTCCGTTGCCAGCATGCTGAGCGACGCCGAGCGTGCCGTCACCGCCCGCTATATTCCAACTGCTCCCACTGCCGGCTCGGTGGCACAATTCACGCGACCAAAGACGGCGACTGCCTCGCTGAGGCAACCGGTGGGACTATACGCGGCGGATCGCTATCTCCATTGCCTGGGTCGTTGGTTCGCGGAGGATGCTGATACGCTGCCGCCGCTGGATGAGCCGCTGAGCGAGATTGCGTTTGCGACACAGGAAGGGTGCGGCTGTAGCTTGCCAGCCTGGCCGCCGCGCTAAATCACTGTCCCCATCTCGTGCGCCCATCATCCTCATCTGCTTCATTCGATTGGACGTGCCTCCGAGCATGAGCTACACGCCCGCACTGTATGTGTGTCAAGCGCCTGCTTTGTTTGACGATGATCTCCCTTGTTGCCCCATGAAAAGCGCATTATCGGTTTGCCCCTCAATTGTGTGTGAGATATCTGTCATACGTGACGTAGTACTTCACAGGTTGGCTTGACTAGTTTGAGCCGGCTGCGTATACCTGGCGGGGAATCTGGCTAGGGCCGTCTCCGCCAGGTATTTGTTGTCTCTTATTGAGGAGAATAACCAGGAAATGCGTACATCGCGCAAGCTGTGGTCCGTTGGGCTGCTTGCAGTGCTCGGCTTGTCCGTGCTGCTGGCCGCGTGCGGCCCGACAGCGGGTAGCGGCAACAATGCTCCGAAAAAGGGCGGCACGGTAACAGAAGTCATTCAGCAAGAGCCCGATGCACTGCTCCCGTTCGCTGCCGGTCTGACGTTCAGCGTCCTCGTGGACAACTCGATCTGGGCGCCGTTGTGGTACGGCGACAACAACATCCCAGCCCAGTTGCATCCGGGGCTGGCCAAAGAGGTGCCATCAGCAGCGAATGGCGGCATCTCGGCCGATGCCAAGACCTACACCATCCACCTCAAGTCAGGCTTGAAGTGGTCGGACGGTCAGCCACTGACGGCGGATGACGTGGCCTTCACCATCAACACCTTCGCCAATGCCGATTACGGCGCCAACGGCTTCCCGACGACTGAGGGTATCACCGCCACGGCGACCGACCCGACAACGGTGACTATCAGCTTGAAGGTGCCCGACGTCACGCTGGTCTCGTTGCTGGCTGATCCCACTGCCGCGCCGATGCCCAAGCATGTCCTCGGCTCGATGAAGGTCGCTGACATGACCAAGTCGAACGAGAACAACGCGCCGAGCGTGAGCAGCGGTCCCTTCACGGTCACTGACCGCAAGCAGGGCGACAGCATCACGGTGAAGAAGAATCCCAACTTCTACATGGGCCCGGACAAGCCCTACCTCGACGGCATCACCTTCAAGGTGATCGGCGACGCGACGACGATTCTGACGGCGGCGCAGGCCAGCCAGTTCGACACCGCCTGGTTTGTGCCGGTCAACGATTTCGACTCCTACAAGGCCTTGCCTGATTACAATGTCGGCTACGACAAAGTAGGCACCAGCTATGAGGGTGCCTACTTCAACTTGAAGTCACCGATCCTCCAGGACAAAGTGGTGCGCCAGGCGCTGGCAACGTCGTTCGACCCCAAGGAGATCATCGACAGCATCTGGAAGGGCACGGCGACCTACACCTGTGACGACAATCCCGGCAACCCGGCGCACAGCCCCGATCTGATTGGGGCGACCGGCTGCTACCCCGTCGACCAGGTCAAGGCCGGGCAAATGCTCGACTCGGATGGCTGGACAATGAACACCGCGACGGGGTATCGCCAGAAG
>DASVOW010000699.1:0-2517 GCA_036383155.1 Ktedonobacterales bacterium | reverse complement strand
GCTTGGTTGCGCGGCGCGCCCGACGACGACGGCGACGCCCGATGCCACCAGCTCGGCGGCCAGGCGCAAGACCGTCGCCTCAGGCGCCTGAAGCCGCTGCACGATGGCCCAGAGCGGCAGTTGCCCGTCCACAGCGGTCAGCAGTTTCCACTGATCGCGCGTGAGCTGAATGGACGTGCGGCTCTCTGGGTCCACCTCGGCAAAGGCGATGACGCTCTCGGGAGCCAGCGGGACGACTTCACGCGGTGCAGGAGCATTCACACGAGCAAACCGCATGGCCTGCGTAACCAGTGGTGCGACGGGTAGCGGTAACGCCACGCGCCCCTGCTGTAACCCAATACCTTCCTCGAAAACAAATTCGCCGTCTGGCCACCCTAGCACGACGGTAAGCAGGGCTACTGCGTCATCCACAGCGAACGTACGCAGTTGTTCCTGAGTGAGCAATCCAGCGCCGATGAGCGCACGCACCACCTGCACATCGGTCAGGGAGCCCGCTTGGACGAACGGCACGCCAAGCGCCGCCTCAAACTGGTCCCGCGAGACGAGCCCCACACGTTCCAGTTGCTGTGCCAGCACCAACCCTGAGCCCAGCCGCTCAGCCAGGAGCCACTGTCCGCCGGAGAAGTAGATGGCAGCGCGTAACTTGCCTTTGCTGAGTAACAACATTCCGGTGCGCTGGCCGCTCTCAATCACTCGTAAGACATCGGTCAATGCATATTGGCGCAAGTTGCCGGCAAGTTGCATACGTCATCCTCCTCGTCCACACACACAAGTGTCAATTATACATTATGCTGATGCTCCGGTCGCTCTGATCTGGTTATGCCTCCCACTGCCCTGATAGTAAAACCCCACTCCGGCCAATTGCGGCACGGCTGGCGTTACGAGTGCGTGAAGAAGGTGCGCGTTTAGTTTAGATACGGTTACCCGTCCCCCGTTCATACGCTTCTCAAGATAGAAACAGCTACACGGGATACACTATACGCCTGGAACAGATGCAGCAGAGCCGCGTTAGGGGATGGTTTACGATGGCGAATGGAGCACTGGTGAGCAGCTCACAAGCAAGGATCGGCACGATAGACCCCTCCCTCCCTGAGAGTGGAAAACCCGCGCGCATACGCCTGGATTACGTCGATGGCTTGCGTGCCCTGACCGCACTGTATGTGCTCCTCCATCACGAGTGGCGCCAAATCTGGCCGTATGAGTTCTTTCGCTATCCGCCCGCGTTAGTGCTCCGCCTTGGCGGCTGGCTCAACTTCGGCCACTTTGGTGTGAGTGCGTTCATTGTCATCTCAGGCTTTTGCCTGATGCTGCCTGTAGTGCAGAATCAGGGTGTGTTGCCTGGAACGCTACGGCAGTGGTTCCTCCGTCGCGCCTGGCGTATCTTGCCGCCGTATTATGCCGCACTTGGCCTTTCATTGCTGCTTGGCGCGTCGCTTATCAGCAAGCCAACCGCCACCATCTGGGATGCCTGCCTCCCTGTGAAGGGCACTGATATCGTCAGCCACCTGCTGCTGCTCCAGGATATCGTCCATCCGGCGAGCATCAATTATGTGCTCTGGTCGATCGCCACCGAATGGCACATCTACTTCATCTTTCCCTTGCTGCTCGTGCTGTGGAGGCTAGCCGGACCGCGCGCTGCGGCTGTGGTGGTGACGTACGTGTCGTTCGGGGTGTATCTCCTGCTGTATGCGATACACTTCGAGGCCGCATTTCCTGACGTCGTGCCGCAGTATGTCGCATTATTCGCCTTTGGTATGGGTGCGGCGACCATCGTGGCGTCTCCCCCAGGCACGAGGAAGTGGCTTCGAGAGAGCATTCGGTGGGAATTCATCGCTTTTGCCGCGCTGGTAGTGGTTTGTGTCTTTCTTGCGCTCTTTGGCAAGCGTGGGGACGCCATGTATGTATACGCAGACTATCCGATCGGGCTGGGCGTCGCGGCGCTGCTCGTCATATGCGGACGTGGCGAGAAGACTCCCCTGCGGGCGATTCTCTCGTTCAAGCCGCTGTGCAAGATCGGCGCGTTTTCCTATTCCCTCTACCTCATCCACGCGCCGCTGCTCCAAGTGATGTGGCAATATGTGCTCCATCCGCTGCATACGCAAGATGTCACGAGGTACGCGCTGCTGCTCGTCGCGGGCACTCCTCTCATCGTGGGTGCCGCCTATCTGTTCCATCGTCTCTTCGAGCGTCCCTTCTTGCACAGTGGACGGCGGGTTGTGCGAGCCACCGCACACTAGGAATCGCCACTGCCTCGCTATGAGATGGATTCGTGATGAGCGAGGCCACGAGCGTGATCACCTTGTGACGCCAATGTGATACCCATCATGGAGTGATGGGTCTGTTGCCCTATTGACACTCACTTGATGGGCCGCCCGCGCCGCTGCTGTTTGTGACGAGGACGTCGCACTGCGCGGGAGGGAGACACTAGCGTAGCGCGTGACTGACATGTGTGACACAGGCGCCACATAGAGACAGGTGTGTGATGCCCCCGCGCTATGGTGGGATCGGGACGATATG
>DASVOW010000698.1:0-5492 GCA_036383155.1 Ktedonobacterales bacterium | reverse complement strand
GAACTGCGCCAAGCGATCCGAGATGGCCACGAAACGCTCGCACCTGTGGCCGAGACGTCGCGGGAGTCGGCCAGTGACGTCTCTGTGGACTCCGGTCGGCTTGGCCCGCTCCGACGACCGGCAGCCACGGGTACCGTCGCCACACTCTGGGGCATCGCCGTGCTCATGCTGCTCGTTCCCTGCGTCGGCAGCCCGTTCGCGCTCGCCGCCGGGAACGGGCCCCTTGCGCTGCTCCTTGCTGTCGGGCTCCCCCTAGCACTCGTCTGCATACTGCTAGGGTGGTGCCTTATCAGTCCACTCTACGTGTGCATCGACCTCGACGGGCCGCGCTGGCGCCGCCCCTTTGGGCTGACGGCCTTCGCGGCGTGGCGCGACGCCAAGAGTTTTTTCTCGCTCACCGACGCGCGGCCGTTCGGCAACGACCGCGAGATGCTCTACGTGCTAGATTGCGGCAGCGTGACTCTTGCCTGGCGTGCAGGCGCTGCTATCACACCGCTGGCGTCGCTGCACACGCCATCTCTGCATCTGGCCCAGCGCATTACTGCCTACACGGGGTTGCCACTGCGTGACGTGACCGCACAGGCCAAGCACATTGCACAGGGGCCAGCGGGAGAAGTCCCACAAACCGCGCCCGGAGCACGTAGGTTCGTGAGCGCCTCCCATCTCCCGAGGGAGGAGGTCAGGCACCGGTGGCGCATGCTCGGAGTCGTCGTCTCGCCGTTCCTGGTATTGGCGCTGGTCAGCCTCGTCGCGATGCTCGTGCAGGCGCCCTACTACGACCATCTGTATGCGCAGGCGCATTCGTACGGTGCGCGCTACCGTGACGCGCTCACGCACGCAGACGGTGATTGGCCAGACAACGCCTTCTCGCACTTCGCCAACGGAGTCTATCACTTCCAACAAGCGGAGAATCAGAACTACCTGACCTACGTTACGGCGCCGCGCCAATACGACCGCGCACTCGTTGAGGTGAGCGGGCGAACAGGAGGGAAGTTCAGGCTTGGCGGAGTGGGACTCGCGATCTCCAGCCCAGGTCGCTCCACTCCACTGCTCACGTTCAGGGTAGCACCTGACGGCAGCTGGTGGATCGAGCGCCGGTCCACCTTGGAGATCTATGAGGCCCATAGCTTCGTGCGCATTGGCTACATGAGCGCCATCCACCGGGGCTTTGGCGTGTCAAATCACATCGCCGTCTTGCTGAATGGCCCCGACTTCACCTTCTACGTCAATGGGCAGTATGCCACTGGCTACCACGACGATGCGCTCAAAGGTGGCGATGTCGGTCTCTATCTTGATGCCACCAGCGACAGCGGCGACTTTAGCAATTTCGCCGTCTATCCCATGTAGCGAGCAGCACCCAGCCTTGGCCGTCAGTGAATTGACAGCCACGCAAGGCTCCTTGGGTTGCGTTCGAGCGATCGCTTATGAGCATGTGCCTTATGTCATGTCCTGTATGGACTGAGTACTAGTATCGTTTATCCTTCGCTCTCATCGAACTCTACACTTGACAAATGAGAAAATATGTTCTATAATGTGCAGGGAACCTATTGCTACCTCCACGCCATAAAGGAATCACACGCATGTCCCTCACACCCATCACCCTGCCGCTACCATATACCGACCCTCATCTCTCGTTGCCCGGCAATAACTCCGGCAAGATAATCGGCAACGATTCCGGCAATGCTATTAGCCCGTTCACTCTCTCCCGCGCCCCTACAATCCCCTGAAAAAATCAGCACTCCCGACCCACACTGCGTTCCGGCGACAAATCCGGCAATACTTCCGGCAACAAAATCGGCAATACTTCCGGCAACAAAATCGGCAATACTTCCGGCAACAATCTCAGCCTATCACCTCACCGCGCTAACCGGCACACCATTCCCGATCCCCAGTCCGCGAAGGCGGACTTTTCGGCGCGTCGCCTCCAGGCGTGGTTTTAACCGCTGGCAACGCACACATCGATCCCTGTACCCCATCCGCCGTATGATATGTATGAGCGGCAGCGCCGGATGCCCACACCGCTCCATCTCTGCCTGAGTGGAGACCCACCCGCATGATCACCATCACCCTCTATAGCAAAGCCGGATGCCACCTCTGCGACGAAGCCCGCGCCTACCTGGAAGAGCTCGCCGCCGGCCACGACATCGACATCCAGGAGATCGACATCCGGCGCGATCCCGCCCTTTTCGAGCGCTACCGCTACCGCATCCCCGTCATCCTCGTCGATGGCGTCGAGCGGCTGGAGGGCCGCATCGAGCAAGACGATGTATACGCGCTCCTGCCCCAGACGACTGAGCTTGAGCATCAATCCCACTAGACGCGGTATAGTTCATAGAGTTGATAGAGCGCGATCACCCGCCTATGGTGCATTCCATCAGCGAAACACACTCGACATCATCCAGCACTCATCCAGACATCATCCATGAAGCCGACACCAACATCCGATACATCCAATACACCCGATCAGCCTACGCTCGCCGAGCTTGAGGCGCCGTACCAGCCACAAACCACGTCCGCGCCCCAGCGCACCACCCGGCCACAGCGCCTGCGCTACGACGCCTGGTTTGCGCTTGGCATGCTCGCGCTCGGCGCCATCACCCTCTACCTCCTCTCGCAGGGCGGCGCCGTGTTCCAGCGTCCCACCGCGAGCCAGACCGGCACGACCGCCAACATCGACGTCCGCACCCCACAGCCTGTCGCGCAATCGCTGCCACCTGGTGTAGTCGCCGCGCACACCCGCGAATACGTCTTCAGCCAGCCCAATATCGGCCTGATGCAGCCCTCAGTAGACGCCCAGGGCAACATCTGGGTTGGCGAGATGGGCGCCAATCGCCTCGCCCGGCTCGACCCCCACACCAATCACGTCAGCACATGGCAGCCCCCCAACGGCCGCTACAACATCATGTCCACCGCCATTGATGCCCAGGGCAACGTCTGGTTCACCGAGCAAGCCGCAAACTACATCGGCAAGTTCGATCCCGCCACCCAGCGCTTCACCACCTACCCGCTGGAGGTGAGCAATGGACGCATCGCCGCCCCCCAAGATCTCCAATTCGATCGGGCGGGCATGCTCTGGTTCACCGAGATCAATAGCGTCAAGATCGGGCGGCTCGATCCCGCCACCGGCGCCGTCACCACCTGGCCCATTTCGCCGCTCCCCGGCGCGAAGCAGACGTTCCCCTACAGCCTGAGCATCTCCGGCGACGGCGGCGTCTGGTTCGGCGAGATCAGCGGCGGCGCCATCGGGCGGCTCGATCCCGCCACCGGCGGGATCCACCTCTACCCACTGCCAACCCCCGACGCTCAGGTCTTCTCCACCGCCGCCGACAGCCAGGGCCGCATCTGGTTCACCGAATTACAGGATGGCAAGCTCGGCATGGTCGATAGCAAGACCGGCGCCGTCGTCGAGAAGCCCGTCCCCCAAACCCTCGGACGCGCCGCCGGACTCTACGACGTCGTCACCGATGCCGCCGGCAACGTCTGGTTCGCCTGCGCCAGCGTCAACGCCCTCGTGCGCTACACCCCCCAGAGCGACAGCTTCACCTTCCACCAGCTTGCCACACCTAATAGCACCCCCTATGGGCTAACGCTCGATGCCAATGGCGCGCTCTGGTTCACCGCCGACGCCTCCCCCAGCAACTACGCCGGCACACTGCTGCCCTAGCGCCGTTGTATGCGGCGAACACTCTGAAGGGCAGCAGTTATATGCGAGAATTGCCGGTTGTGGGGGGCATAGCTGTGGACGGCCTCGATTTTGATGGTAGTCGCCACTTCGCCGCGCCGGCGCGAGAACCAGCCATCGCCCGCAGAATGACGTAGACCAGCAGCGTGTTGCGCAGCGCCACCACAAGCATGAACCCATGCTCCCACTGCGGTGTATAGCCAGGCTGGTTGAAGGGGTAGATCAGGGGATAGTCGACAAACGTCAGCAGGCAGATAAGCACCCACACAATCGAGCCGCCCTCGACTTCTGCCATCAGAGGCAGCACCCAGATCAGATATTGCGTGCTAAACACTTTGCTCGTCACCAGTACAACGCAAATGCAGGCTATAAATGCTTTCCCGACCGGTATGCGCCGCCATGCCAGATGCCAGTAGACAATGAGGCACCCCATCGCCAGTGCAAATGGCGAAAGCGTTGCCAGCATCCCGGCGAGCGCTCCGCCGCCGTCCCAGTTATCCGATCCGAACGTGTTGCTCACAGACATGGGAACGCCCGACAGCATACGCAGCCACAGCAACGTCGCCGGAAAGGATTCTACCTGTATCGGGCGGGCATTCACATAGGTCAGCGCTGCCAGCCCCTCCTGACTGTATAGCATCGGCAGCATGATGCCCGCCACAAGCAGCCCCAGCCAGGGCAAGAACGTGCGCGCGAGCGGCCAAACGATGCCGCGCCACGCCTGAGCGATGGAGATCCGCCCAGTGCCCCCCATCCCGTTCGCGAGCGGCATATCCAGCGGCATATCCAGATAGAGCGCCCACGCCTGCTCCGTGAGCACGACCGGCACGAGCACGATGGGATAGAGCTTGAGCAATGCGCCCAGCGTCAGCAGCGCGTAGGCCCACGTGAAGCGGCGCCGCTGTGTCGCCCAGAGCGCGCCAAGTGTCAGTAGTGCCGGCACGAGATCGTAGCGTGCCAGCAAGATGCCCTGCGCCCCGACCAGGAGATACGCGGCATACCAGAGGCCACGCCCTCGGCTGGAGAAGCCCAAGAACGCAAGATACCCCAGCAGAAAAAGCGCGCCGACGCAAACGCCGAAGATGAGCTGGGGATCGCCATTACCGGCGAGTAGCGTTACGCTGAATGGCAGGAGAGCGAGCGGTGGATATTCGCGAGGCAACGTCTGAAAGCGTGGTTCCCGCCACCAGAAGGATTGCGCGTAACTCTGATACTCCAGCACGTCGCCGTCACCGGAATGCCAGACGTTGAGCGTGAGAAACAGCGTGAGCGCAACTGCTAGTGCGAGAACCGCAAGCGCGATAGTGGGACGTAGCCAGCGCTGCCACTGCATCGCGCTCCATCCAATCTGATATTGATAAGACGCACCAACTGAGCAACAGCAAGAGAAGTCTCCTGCGAATATCCTCACCTTGTACTACGCGCTGTCGGGTATGCTTCTTGCAGCCATGTCGTAGCATGACCAGCCTCGGCATCCATACGCGAGAAAGGACAGCGACGTCATGGCAACCGCTGACACACTCCGACCTAAGGATACGCAAGGCGCGGGAAAGCTTGGCAGCTTCCTGCGCAACCACATCGGCTTCGTACCCAATCCGATCAGCAGGCGCAGCAAGACGTTACACTCGCGCATCAGCGATGCCGACGTAGCGGCATACGATGGCGTCTGTCCATACTGCGCGGTCGGATGCAGTCAGCGCATCTACGTCAAAGACAACCAAATCATCGATATCGAAGGCAACCTGGAGAGCCCCATCAATGCCGGCCACCTCTGCCCCAAAGGCGCCTCCACCTACCAGCTTGTGAACAA
>DASVOW010000697.1:0-1908 GCA_036383155.1 Ktedonobacterales bacterium | reverse complement strand
CGGCGTTGACGGCCGGGTGGCCCTTGCGGTCGGCGCCGGGGCGCGTGCGGCCACACTCTTGGTCGTGGAGCCGCATGCGGCGGTGCTCACGAGGAGCACTGCCGCCACTGCCATCACCTGCGCCACAGGAAGCACAGACCGAGACCACATGAGGAATCGCCCCTTTCGTGCGCACCGGGAGGGCGGCGCGGGTGATTGTGTGTCATTGTGCGTCATTGCGCTCCATGATACCTGCCAGGCTGCCTGAGCCGTCAAGCAGGACTACCGAAATGTCCTGAAAATAGAAATGCGGCGAAGCGGAAGCCACTTGGCTCCCCTCCGCCGCGCTTGCAGTGCCAGCGCGTGCTTACCCCGCACGCTCCACGGGTACGGGTCGCCCTGGTACACGCCGCCTGTTCGTGGTTAACTGCATGAATCCGTCCATGCTGAATCTATCCGCCGTTGACACGATCTTGTGTTTGCCTTCGTTCGTCGTTGCCCATCGCTATGCGCCAAGGCAAGAACTTCATGCTTTGGCGCATAGTATTGTTCGCCATCGTCCGCTGGTGTGCGTCCGCGCAGAGGTCACATTGTAGCCAATCTCTTCGCTCATTGTGGCAAACGGTCTACCCGGTCGCGCCACTCTTCATGACGGCTGGCTCCCCAAACCTCTGCAATCCACTCGATAGCTCTGCCTATTGATGCCTGCTGTGCAACTAATAACACGCCCGGCAAGTGTTCCCCTGCAGGCAGTCGGGCCAGCAGCGCATAAAAATAGCCGGGCATCGTATGCACATCATGGCTCAACAAGATACGGTCGAGTTGGCGCGTTTCTTCGAGTATCTGCGGATCGGGCGCATGCAAGAGGCCAGCTTCTTGCGCGGTGAGCATATCTATTGTCGGATAGAATCGGCGTAAGCCAGTTGTTATCTCCATATTGAAGCCTTCATCGGTCAGGAAACGGGGGCGTTCCTCGTCCGTGATGGGCTTCATTCGGCGCTGTCTCCGTCGGAAGCCTGTACTGTATGCGCTGCTCGCCACACCTCAATGCGCTGGTGCAGATCGTCATAGAACTCTGGACGTTCGGCACGCGAGGCGAGGCGGGCGCGCTCATATTCTTCATCCAGTCGGGTAAAGTGCGCCTCTAGTTCTTGCTGGTGGTCTAGATAGTAGGTGATGACGCCATAGACATCGGCCAGCGAGAGCGTAGGGAATTGCTTTGTGATATGTTCAGGTGAGGCGCCACGCTTCCACGAGGCAATAACGACGCCGACCGGCACGCGCGTATTGGTCACGTAATAGTCACCTTCGCGTTCCTGTACATGCTCAACCGTACGTATCATCTTGCATCCTCCCTTGCTCAACCTTAGTGTACGTTGCCATCAGGCGCCATGCAAGTGCACTTGCTGAGCTAAACGGCACTCTGCTGCTCCTGCTGATTACGCGCCCTCTGGAATACTATCCGCTGATGTCCATTGGCGTATAGAGATGCTGGATTTTCCGGGGTTATGATGCGCTGTCCGTTCGTCATTGTCTACTGGTGTTTACCCTGTTGGCTGGCATCTTGGCTGTCAAAACGCTATGCCTCGTCTCTGATAACTATCCGTCCCTGATACGTCCCTGATACGTATCAGATAATATGCAGTCGTCTCTGGTTGTTCTGTGTCGTGCGTGCTGGCGTCAACATTCGCGTCTCTATCGTCCTGTTGCCTGGCTCTCCTACGAGCATGTGTGGCCTTGTCGCTCGTACAGAATGACCTACGCTGACTCACCTCAAGCCCCTGGTTACTCACGCCCATGCTGGGCTGTTCTACCAATTCTGAATCCCTCGATGCCTCCTAAAAGAAGGAAGAACCCCATTAACCACGCTACAAGCCAAAGTCCCAAAGCAATCTCAACCAGCCAGACCCTCCCAAAGTGTACGCCAGC
>DASVOW010000696.1:0-12867 GCA_036383155.1 Ktedonobacterales bacterium | reverse complement strand
GGTGCTCCTGGTCGATGACAATGCGGAATTGCTCGATGTGTTGACTCGGTCGCTACGTGATATAGGCCACTTCACGGTGCTGCAGGCAGAGGATGGTGCCACTGGACTGGAGCTGGCACTCACAATGCGGCCAGCTTGCATAGTAATTGATGTGATGATGCCGGGGCTGGACGGCTATCAACTCGTTCGGGCGCTACGTGGTGATCCGGCTTCTGCGACGATCCCCATTGTAATGCTCACAGCACTCGCGCAAGATGAACACCGGCTGGGAGGGCTGCTGGCTGGAGCGGACCAGTATCTGGTCAAACCGGTCAAGATTCAGCATTTGATGGTGGCGATCACCGAGGCAGTCGCACTTAGCGGCGACGAACGTCTGCGCCGCATGCGTGAGCTTGCCGGCGAACATGATCGAAGCGGCAGCGAGCATCTCGGCGGTTGAGGCGGGGAGGGTGCGGGATGAGCGTGACGTCATCGGTGACGGACTTGGAGCGGGCGGAGTATCTCACCTACGAGAGCCAGCGCCGGCAGCGGCTCCTCGGCACCGTCGCGCCCGCCGGTGTCGCGCTGACGGGAATCGCATGCCTGGTCGCGACGATAACGCTCCTCCTAAATCCACAGCAAGATATCACTGTGCGTGTCAACGATGCCATCACGTTCCTGCTTGCAGTGCTGTATGGGCTCGGATGGCTGTTGCTGCGTCGTAATCGGCTGATGCTGTCGACTGCTCTTGTCATAGGTGCCAGTGGCTGCGGCATCGTGGTGACTGTGGCTATTCCTTGCTTAACGCAGGGCATGTCGCCATTGAGCTTTGTGCAGCTTGCCTCGCTGGGCACGGTCGTGGTGTTGGTCGGCATGCTAGGCAATGTGGCCACGATTGCCATTTCCACACTCCTGCTCAATGTTGTCACTTTGGCAATTCTGCTGTTGGCACCACATCCAGCTGTGCTGGATGGGTTCATTCGCAGTCAACTGCCGCTGCTCGTCTCGGTGTCGCTGACGTACCAGTGGGCCGTTGCGGCGGCGATGATTGGAATTTGGCTGACGTATCGGACGACGCTGAAGAATTTAGGCCTCGCCTATGCGCGGGCGCAACAACTCGATACACTCAAGGCGCAGTTCATCACACATATCAACCACGAACTGCGTACGCCGATCATGACGGTACAAGGCTACATTGACTATTTGCGGCTGGCCGAAACGAGCCTCTCACAGGATGAGATCAAGGAAATGCTCGACAAGGCGAGCGTGACGGCAGATACCTTGGTGACGCTACTGACGAACATCCTCGATATTCGTCGCATTGAGAGCAACGAGATTGTGAATCTGAATCCAGTGCGAGTGCGTGAGGCGTTGGACGGCGCGCTTACTCTCATCGACCCACGTATGAGTGACGGTACGGTGCGTGATCTGCGTCTGAGCTTGCCGGACGAGCTTGTCGTGTGGGGCGACCACGTACGCGTCCAGCAAATTCTGACGAACCTGCTCTCGAACGCACTGAAGTACTCAGCGCCAGGCTCACCGATCGAGATTCGTGGGCGCATTGTGCGGGCCGCGCTGCCGGTATTCGCACTGGGACGCCGCAGCGAGCAGGTGAGCCCTCAGGTGGTCGAGATCACCGTTCGCGACTATGGATATGGCATTCCGCCCGACCAGATCCACCTACTCTTCAACCGCTTTGCCAGATTGCCGCGTGACCTGGGCTCGAAGGTCGTGGGCACGGGCCTGGGCCTGTACTTGTGCAAAGCATTTAGTGAGTCGATGGGTGGTCGAATTCGCGCGGAGAGCACAGGTGTACCCGGTGAAGGAACGAGATTCGTCGTAGAGTTGCCGGCGCCGCCCGATTTCGTGCGGGTAGTCGAAGACAAGCGTGTTGTACAGCCGAGCGATGCAGTCTGATTTTCAACAGGGCGGCAGCTTGTGCCACAGAAGCGCACAGTTGTCTGCCATACTACATCGGCGAGCGCGATTGCAGTATTCACGGTCATGCCGCGGATGGGATCGGGCGGCTATGCGTCAGGTGGCAGGTGCGTACGGGCAGTGCGATACCAGCGCAGATCACAGTACGTATCAGGCTCACCCAAGCGCACGCCTGGAGTGCCATAATTCGCGCGAAGTGCGAGTACCTGGCGCAGGCCATGCTCATCAAGTGGAGCGTCACGCCCGAAGCCGGTGGCGGCAGCGACGAATGCTGCGTAGGCTCGGGGGACGAGGTCAGACGGTACGCCCAGTGCTGGCTCTCTGCGCATGAGGTCTTGAGCAGCTTCGGCGTGTGTGGGATCATAGAGCCAGCGTAGCGCTTGTAGAACGGCCTCGATGTAGCGCGTCACCGTCTCTCCGTTTGCGTCGATCCAAGACTGCACGCCGGCGGTCGAGCCGGATGCATACGCGGCATAGGTGCGGGTGGAGGATGCGACCAGAGCACAGCCGTGCTCGGCGGCACGCAGATCGAACGGTGAGTAGAGGATCGTGGCTGCGATGGTTCCCGCGAGCAGGGCATCGCAACGGGCGTGGGTGCCACCGGCAACGACGAAGTTGTAATCGCGGTCCAGCGCTAGCCCCTGACGCTCAAGCAGGTCGCGTAGTACGATGGCGAAGCCGGAGGTGGGATTGTCGACGCCTAGCGTCGCTCCGCGCAGGCTATGGACGTCGGCGACTCCTTGCCGAGCGCACACGGTGAGCGGCCCTATGCTGCCTCCCAATATCATCACGACATGTGGGGCACTCGCTGGATCCAGGCCGAAAGCGCTGGGCTGCGTGTCGACATTGATCACGTTGTCAGGGGCTGTCTGTACCAAGTGGTAGTCGCCCCGCGTCAGGCCGGCGAGCTGGACTGCGGATCCCGTCGTGAAGGTCAGCTGTATCTCAAGTCCACGCGCGGCGAAGTAGCCTTCTCGCATTGCGACGTACAGCGGGAGGTTTTGCAGGCCTTTAAACGAGTTGACCCGCAGTTGGTGGCTCGCCCCTTGTTGCATAGTCATGTCTCCGTTTCTGACGTGTTGCGTGGCGATCTTGAGAGTGTCGCGCCCTCGGGTTGAGGGCAGTGGCAGATTGCATCATCAGATGAGTGCTTGGAAGGCAACTATGCCGGCTATTTTCGGGAGGGCTTTGTACACGATGAGGAAGTCATGCTAGCGCAGGGCCCGTGCTTTGGCGGACGACAAGCTCAACGGGGATCATCACCGGCTCCAGCGATTCCACTTCGCTTGTGATCTGCGCGAGCAGACGCTCCGCCGCGGCCTTCCCCATCTCGTGTAAGGGCAGCCGTACGGTCGTTAGTTGACGTGTGGTGCCAATGGCGGCGGAGAGATCGTTGAATCCGACGATGGAGATGTCGCGCGGCACCTGGAGGCCAGCCTCTTCGATGGCTCGCATCGCTCCTACCGCCGCCAGGTCGTTGACCGCGAAGACGGCGGTTGGCGGCTGAGGCAGGTCGAGGAGGCGGCGCATGGCCTGGTAGCCACCCGCTTCGCGGAAGCTGCCGCGCACAATCAACTCGGGATCTGCAGGCACTCGGTGGCGTTGAATAGTGTCCATATAGCCGCGACAGCGAGTGTGGCCTGTGGACATCTCGTCCGAGCCGGCAATGTGGGCAATACGACGGTGTCCCAGCGCTATGAGATGCTCAACGGCTGAGGCTGCTCCTGCGTAGTCGTTGGGTACGACGGCATTGCCGCGAATGGGGTCGGTGTGGCGGTTGACCAGCACGAAAGGAAATCCGGCTGCTGTCAACGCCGCGATGATGGGGTCCTCGCGGCGCGCTGTGGCGAGGAGTAAGCCGTCGACCTGGCGTCCGCGCAGCATCTCGATGCTGCGTTGCTCGCGCGCCGGCTCGTCGTCGGTGTTGGCCATAATCACGCTGTATCCGCTGGCGGCAAGCGCGTCCTCGATGCCGCGGAACAGGATGGCGAAGAACGGGTTGGCAATGTCAGGGATCACCGTGCCGATGACGAAACTACGCTTCATGCGCAGGGAGCGCGCCAGGTGATTGGGGCGGTAGCCGTGCTCGTGCGCCAGAGCGAGGATGCGCACACGTACACCCTCGCTCACGCGCTGCCGCGGATCGTCATTCAGCACTCGCGCGACCGTCGAGGGATGCACACCGGCCAGACGGCCCAGTTCTTTCAGGGTCATCGTCATGCAGTTCGGCCCTTGCTTTCGCGGCATCGCTCATCCACAGATATCCCCTCCTTTGCCTGAGCGAACGATTGTTCTCACAACTTTATCATCAAACCCGGAGTCTGTCAATTGGCGTTGGCCCGTGCGACAGTAAGCATAGTATTGGATGACCACCCAGGGGCAACTTGGCGACTATATCGGTGTAGCGCTATGCCAACGGGGCAGCCATTGACATACTATGGGGGGCGTGCTAGTGTGTTGTGCAATCGATTGTCCAGAGTGAACAATCGATTGTTGCATCGCACAAGGCCTAGTGGACGACTTGATTACATCTGCTTGAAGCTGCCAAGCGGAAAGGCTGTGGTGCAGGCATGATCCTAGTCACCGGCGCCGGGGGTATGGCTGGTACGGCCGTCCTGCGCGCGCTTGCGGTACGTGGGCAGTCTGCGCGCGCGGTCGTCAGGAGCGTACACGGTGCGGAGAGGGCGCGTGCAGCAGGCGCGAGCGACGTGGTGATCGGCGATATGACGCGCGCGGATGACATGGAGGAGGCTGCGCGGGGCGTACGTGCCATCTGCCACATCACACCCTCGCAAACTGGTGATGAGCCGCTGATGGCCAGGTGCGTCATCGCAGCCGCGCAGGCCACTGGCGTGGAGCGCCTCGTCTATTTCGGATCGATCAATCTGCGCGTTGATACCGCCCAACACCGGGACAAGCTGCAGACCGAAACTGAGATCGTGGAAGCGGGTCTGCCCTACACCTTCCTCCACCCCAGTAAGTTCATGCAGGGCATTCTTCCGTTGTGGCGTGAAATTACGGAACGCGGCGTCTTTCGCGTTCCCTACTCGGTTACCACACCGATGGCACGGGTGGACACCGGGGATATGGGTGACGCAGCGGCCACCGTGCTGCTCGATTCCGGGCATTTGGGCGCGACATATGAGCTCGTTGGCCAGGCGCCCATTAGCGAAGCGGACATGTGCGTTCTGCTCGCGGCCTCTCTGGGCAGGCCTGTGCGCGCCGAGACTATGCCGACTGAGGAGTGGGCGAGCGCCGCTGCCGCACGCGGCATGGGTAGCGAGCACATCACCCGGTCACTGCAGATGTTCGACTTCTTCACCCGTCTCGGATCTCCCCATGAGAGCACCCACACCCTCAGTTGGCTCATTGGCCGACCGCCGACGGACTTTCGGCAGTTCATTGAACGGCTCGTTGCGACCAGCAGCTCAACGAACAGCATATGTACCTGAGCGAACCGCACGTACACACTGGGAGGGATTATGGCCACAACTGAACCTAGTACGAGCCAGCACGAGCAGGACGAGCGCGTCCGCATCGCCATCAGCCACTGGGCTCCGCGATTCGTCTCGAACGGCGTAGATCTGAGCGATTTCAACGCTACGCTGGCGCGCATCCGGACCTGGAGCCAGTGGCTGGCGGAGTGGGCCAAGACGGCGCGCGGCTACGAAGGTCTCGCCCAGGAGGCCGAGAGCCGGGGGCGCGCTTTGACTGCGGCCGAGGCGTGGCGCCGGGCAGCTCTGTGCTGGCACTTCGGCAAGTTCGTGTTCATGGAAGATCCTGAGTTGGCACACACGGCACAGCGGAAGCTGGCCGAAGATTACCAGAAGGGGATGTGGGCACTGGAGCCGCCAGCTGAGCGGGTCGAGATTCCGTACAGGCAGGTCCGTTTGGCGGCGTTACTGCGGCTGCCGGCAGGCGTGGAGCGGCCGCCAGTCGTCATGATGCTCCCCGGCCTTGACTCTACAAAAGAGGAGATCCAGACGACTGCCGACTATTTTCTGCGGCGTGGACTGGCGACACTGGCGGTCGATGGGCCAGGGCAGGGAGAGGCTGAGGAATTGCTCCACATCGAGCCTGCCTATGAGCACGCCTCGCAGGCGGTAATGGAGTGGATCACGGGCCGCGACACTCTTGACCAGGACCGGGTCGGTGTCTTCGGCGTCAGCCTTGGCGGCTATTACTCAGTGCGGACCGCGGCGTTCGTCTCCGGCATCAAGGCCGCGGTGGACCTGGCCGGCATCTACTCGATGGCAGAGCATTGGGACGAGCGTCCGCCCATGACGCGCGCCACATTCACCCGACGGTCAGGCGCGGCGGACGAGGCAGAGGGGCGAGAGCGCGCGAAAGCGATGACCCTTGCCGGCGCTACCCAACACGTCCACTGTCCACTGCTGATCGTGCACGGCACGCGCGATACAATTGTGCCGTTCAGTGATGCGGAGCGCATCCACGCCGAGATCTCGACTTCTGAGTTAGCTGCATTCGAGGGCAGCAATCACGGCTGCACCGACCGGGTTTTTGCGTCGCGATCTCTCATGGCTGACTGGCTGGCTGAGCGGCTCGGCTAGGCTACGCGACTCCACCAGCACTGCATCTCGTTCGAGAGTCGTCGCACTCCTTGCAGGTCTGAAGCGCGAGATAGCGCGGGTGCTTGCGGAAGAGCAGAATAGCGGAATATAGGAGGAGGACATGGCGGATGTGTTTGACGTCGTGGTCGCGGGAGCGGGTCACAACAGCCTGGTAGCGGCAGCGTATCTAGCCAAATCAGGGCTGTCGTGTCTGGTGCTCGAAGCGCGCCCGCGTATTGGTGGCAATACGGCGACCGAGGAGTTGACGCTCCCTGGCTTCCTGCACGACACATGCTCTACCGCTCACGCTATCTTCATGGAGAGCCCCATTTGGCGCAACCAGGAACTACCGTTGGCCGAGTACGGGCTTGAGTACATACCCACCAATCCCGCCTGCCACATTCCGTTTCCCGACGGGACGTACATTACGCAGTGGACGGACATTGACCGCACCTGCGACGAGATTGCCAAATTCTCGCGGCGCGACGCGGACGCCTATCGCAGGATGATGGCCGAGTGGAGCGATATCGGGCCGGTTTTTGGAAGCGACCGCTACACACCGGCGGGCTGGGGTACATCAGTCGCCGAGCGGCTGGCCGAGCGCGCCGATGGGGCGATCTGGCTGCGCCGCCAGGCCCTCTCAGCCTGGGATATCATCGACGCCGCATTCGAAGACTGGCACGTCAAGTCTATGATGCTCTGGTTTGCCGAGGGCACATTGCAGCCAGCGGACCGGCCAGGGACGGGCACCCTCGCCTATTCTTTCGCGGCCGGACGACAGCGGCGCGGATGGGCGATACCCAAGGGTGGGTCGGGGGCTCTGCCCCAGATTCTGGGCCGCTACATCGAGGCTCACGGAGGTACGATCCTCACTCAACAGCGGGTAGTGCGCTTGATCATCGAGGGTGGGCGCTGCACAGGAGTCGAGACGGCGACCGGCGAGCAGTTCCGCGCGCGCCATGCTGTTGTCTCGACGATCCACGTCAAGCATCTGGTGGACATGGCGCCGGCCGACGCATGGGGTGAGGCTTTCCTGTATGGGGTGGAATCGTACAAGGGCGGACGTACGATGTTCGTCGCGCACTACGCAACGAGCGAGCCGCCGCTCTTTGCAGTCGAAGGCGGCACTTTAGCCAGCGTCGCCGCGGGAGTGGCCCAGACTCCCGAGCGGCAGCTTCGCGCAGAAGAGCGCTTCCGTGAGGGGCTGTTGAACGATGACCAATCGCCTCTGCTCGTACTGACCCCGTCGGTCGGCGATCCGTCGCGTGCGCCTGAGGGGAAGCATATGGTCAAGGTGATCAGCCACCAGCCGTACGATCTGCGCGATGGTGCGGAAAAGTGGGACGAGATTAAGGCGGAGGTCGCCCGGAAGAACCTCGACGAGCTGCGCCGGTACGCGCCTAACCTCACCGACGACAAGATCCTCGCCGCCGATATCCGCAGCCCACTTGACCTCGAACGGTACAACGCGCACAACTGGCAGGGGAGCTGCCACGGCGGCGATATGGGGCCGTCGCAGGCTGGGGCACTGCGACCGGTACCCGGATATGCGCAGCATCGTATGCCGATCCCGGGCCTCTACCAGACGGGCGCGACTACCCATCCTGGTGGGTCGGTTACTGGCGCGCCGGGACGCAATGCCGCGCAGGTGTTGCTGACGGATCTCGGACACGATTGGAACGCGGCGATTCGACCGGAGTGATGGCGACCTGCTATGGTGTCAGACGTTGTGGTACCCCGTGGGGGCGGTCCAAAAGAAGACCGCTTACATCGGGTACTGGCTTCTACGAGATGTTCATGGCGCCGTAGCCGGGCGATCCAGGGTGCTCACTATTTGGCTACGAGCAGGTCGTCGGGACAGTCCGTGACACGCCGTGCGCCGTCCTCAGTGATGATGTAGGTGTGGCCGAAGAAGAGGCCCAGCAGCCCATCGGGCGTGATGGGGCAGGGCTCCAGCATCAGCACCATCCCCGGCTTGATCGTGCGCTCATAGGGAAAGGCATGCACGCCGTCGGTGTTGATGTGGGGCGAGTTTGTGACGAAGTCTATGCCGTGCGCCAGCACCGGTCGCGATTGTGCGCCGTGCGCGCGGAAGAATTCGCCGGCGGCGCGAATGTCGTCAAGGTCATTGCCAGGCTTGAGCTTGGCCTGCATGGCGAGGAATCCTGGCAAGACCACCTCGTCAAAGAAGCGGCGCACGGCGTTAGTGGGCTCGCCCACGCAAATCGGAATGCCTATTTGCGCGGTGTATCCCTGGTAGGACGCGGCTAGCTCGTTGAGGATGATGTCACCTTCGCGCAAGATGCGGTGCGAGGGGCGAGGGTTGCCGAACACCTGTGCGGGATTCGCCATGGGTGTCGAGCCGATGATGAGGAAGTCTACCTGGCCGTCGCCCTCCATGATCGCCCGCGTTGCCGACGCTTTTAGCTGGTATTCGGTGACGCCTGGGCGCGCCCGGTCGCGTATGGCGTAGAGCGCTTTGACGCAGAGCTCGCCGGCTTTCGCCACGAACTCCTGCTCTTCGGGGCTCTTGATGTGCACTAACTCATGGAAGAAGTCAGGGACAAGCTCGACGCTTGCCTGGGGCAAGAGCTCGCATAATGTCTCGTACTGGTTGACCGGGACGTATTCGTGGAAATACCAGTCGGATTCCGCGATACCGATGCGGCCGGTGTCGAGCCCGCGCTCACGGAGGAATTCGGCGGCGACGTCGGCGAAGCGGCCTCGGCGCGAGTGGCGTACGTCCTGAATGCCGGCGGCACGGCGTGTCGCCTCGATGTGAGCTCCACCCATGGTCACGATCAGGGTTGGCTCGCCTTCGCGCGGGACGACGACGTATTCGACCATCGAGTGCCAGTTCAGGTGGCCCGAGAGCCAGACCAGGCCTCCGCCCCATGACCAATGGTGCGGTCCACCAGGTGCGATGAGGGCATCGAGTCCCAGGCGGGCCATCTTTTCCTGCGTGGCATGGTGACGGCGCGCGAATTCCGCCGGCGTGAATGTGGCATATGTCGCGTCGGGGTACCATGGGGTATTGACGATGTTCTCGTAACGCTCGGCGTCGTCAAGGTGTGTGCGCACACTGGCGAAGTCGTAGGTCGCCATCTTTCTCCTCCTTCGCGGTGCGATTAGGCGCCAGCCACTAAGAGCTGGAGCGGCAGCTGGCCTGTGACGCGCGTGTGCCCGCTCTCGGTAATGAGAAATGTGTGGCCGAGGAACAGCCCAAGGCGGCCATCAAGGGTGATCGGGTTGGGCTCCAGCATGAGCTCCAGGCCAGGTTTCAGGACGAACTCATACTCTTCGGCATGTGCTCCGGGACCACCTAGCATCGCCGTGCCGATGTGTGGCGTGTGGGTAGCGAGGTCAATGGCGTGCAGATGGAGTGGCCGGGACTGGTAGCCCGCCTCGCGGATGAAGTGGCCCGCCTCCCAGACTTCGCGCAGAGTTCGCCCGGGCTGGAGCTCGGCGGCCATGCGCTCGAAAGCCGGCAACGTCACGTCGTCAAACATGCGGCGCACTTGCTCAGTGGGCTCTCCGACGCAGATGGGAACGCCAACCTGCGCCTGGTATCCCTCAAAGTCAGCCGCCAGCTCATTGATGATGATGTCGCCCTCGCGCAACCGGCGCTGCGATGGACGGATGTTGCCGAAGACGAGGGCGGGATCGTCCATTGGGCAGGAGCCGAGGATAATGAAGTCGACCGAGCCACCGCCGTCCATGATGGCGAAGGCTGCGGCGGCTTTGAGCTCGTACTCTGTGACTCCGGGCCGCGCGGCCTCAACCATGGCTTCGATCGCGCGGGCGCAGAGCTCGCCAGCGCGGCATACGTATGCCTGCTCCTCTGGGGATTTGAGGTAGAGCAACTCGTGGAAGAAGTCGCCTACGCGTACGAGAGTCGCATCCGGCAGTGCGTCGCGCAGCGCTCGATACTGATTAATGGGCAGGTAGTTGGTGCTTTGGGAGTCCACATATGGCAGCCCAATGCGGCCACTTGCCAGGCCGAGCTCGCGGATACACTCCGCCGCAACGTCCATGAAGTGCCCTTGTCGCGAGGAGCGCACGTCGTGGACGGCGACAGCCCGCCGGGTAGCCTCTATGTGGGTGCCACCCATGGGGTAGATCAGTGTCGGATCGCCCTTCAGCGGGACGACGACATAGACCACCAGGGCGTGCCAGTCGCGATGGCCGGTCAGCCATTGCACAGGGCCGCCGTAACTCTGTAGCAGCGGCGCCGTACCGACGATCAGGCAGTCCAGACCCAGGCGCGCCATCTTCTCGCGCGTGAGGCGCAAGCGGCGGTCGTATTCGCTCGGCGAGAATCGGGGGTAGACGGTGTCGGCGTAGTAGGGTGAGTTGCGCAGGGCGTTGAAGGAGACGCTGTCAAGGCGGGTGCGGATGATCTCGAAATCGCCGGGCACGGGTGCGATGGTGCGCGCCTGGAGGTAGCTGGAGGATGCGCGCTCGGTGGGTTCGGTCACTGTCTCACCTCCTGCACGAACTCGCGCATGCACGCTTCGGAAAGCGTAAACAATCGATTGTTCACGAAAGGTATTGCACAGAGTGTAGCGTTCAGATTTCCGAGTGTCAAGCGTGGCAGGCCCAGTGCGGCAAGGGCCAGGAGTGGGGCACGGCAAGCCGTGTGAGCACAGAATGCTCTCGCGTCGTAGATAATGATGGAGGATTGACAAACCTGCGACGAGATGCTACAGTCTCAGGCAATCGTTTGTCCACCACTTTTTTGCTCTTTTGTAGTGTGAGGAGGTGACGAAAAACCGTGCTGGGCGAGTCGGAATCGATGCCTAGCACGGCGAGTCGGTTGAGGGAGTGATCAGCATGTGGGGGGAATGGTCCTGCCCATACACAGCGATGTCCATACCAGTACTAATCCCAGCGCGCTGAGTAGATGCGCGGAATGCTAAGCATCTGCGAAGGTAGTGACGCCTCAGTTGACGAGGGGGAACAGACATGACCGGATGGCACTCTCACGGGATGCGGAAGTTAACATCTGTTGTAGCGGTGGCGCTAACAGCCCTTATGGCTTTCACCGCTTGCGGGACTCAAAGCACAGGTGGGGGGAACACGAAGCCGATCGTGATCGGCGCGTCTCTCTCGACCTCGGGCGACTTTTCAGACGACGGTAAGGCATTCCAGCAGGGCTATCAGCTTTGGGCCGATCAGGTGAACAAGAACGGCGGCTTGTTGGGGCGCCAGGTGAAGCTCGATATTGTCGGCGATAACAGCACCCCCGATCAGGTGACCACTAACTATCAGAAACTGATCACAGTGGACAAGGTTGATCTGGTCGTCGGGCCATATTCGAGCCTGCTGACCAAACCAGCGTCCGTCGTCACGAATCGCTACGGGTATGCTCTGATCGAAGGTGCTGGCGGCGCCCCCTCAGTCTTCAATCGCGGCATCAAGGGTATCTATGACGTGTCCGTCCCAGTCGAGAACCTGCTCCTGAGCTTTGGCCAGATGCTGGCGGCGATGCCAGCGGGTCAGCGGCCTCAATCGGTCGCGTATGCAACAGAAGACGACCCATTCACCCAACCGCAAGTGGATAAGGTGAAGACACTGCTTGAAGGGGCTGGAATCAAGACGGCGAGCTATCAGGTGTTTCCTAGCGAGACATCTGACTACAATCCTATAGCCAGCAAGGTTATCAACAGCCACGCCGATGTGTTCCTTGGGGGCACGCACATTCAGAACTCCGAGGCCTTCATCAAGATCTTCAAGCAGCAGCACTACAACCCCAAGGCAGCTATGTTCACAGCTGGACCTGACGTGGGCGCGCCGTTTGTCCAGGCGGTCGGCGCAGCCAACACTGAAGGCATCGCATTCTCCAATAGCTGGTGGCCCGAGCTCAATAATACGCGGAACAACGCTTTCGTGCAGGCGTTCACCTCCAAGTACGGCGTCAAAGCCGCTGATATCTCCGCCGACTCCGCAGAGGCCTTCGCGGTCGGTGAGGTGCTGCAGCAGGCGGTAGAGAAGTGCAATTGCACTGACAACGCCAAGCTGATCCAGACACTCAACACTGAGAAGTTCGACAGCATCCAGGGCCCTGTCAAGTTCAACAACGTGGGCATGAACGCTGACCTCCCGGCGTATCTCTTGCAGTGGCAGAAGGGTAACGTAGTCTGCGTCTATCCAACGCCTCCGGCGTCAGCCGCGTTCGAGTATCCGAAGCCGGAATGGGCACCATAAGCCCCATTACTGGTGACGCGGGAGATGGCAACTATCCATCTCTCGCGCTACCTTCCGATTCCCCGCAAGCTGGGTGCTGCGGGGCAACCAATCGACCAGTAACTTGACACTGCACAAGCGAAGGAGGGCATGGCGTGCCCCTCGAATTCGACCCTGTCACCATCTTCGATGC
>DASVOW010000695.1:0-2535 GCA_036383155.1 Ktedonobacterales bacterium | reverse complement strand
TTCCGGCGGTGCGGCGCGTCTATCCGGCTGGGGGGCTCGCAGCCCAAGCGCTCGGTTTCGTGCGCGTAAGCGATGGCGCGGGGCAGTATGGCATCGAGCAGCAATTGCAGGCCACGCTTGCCGGCAAGCCGGGTGTGCTCTCTACGGCGGTGGATGCGACGGGCAACCCTCTGGCGACGGGCGTGCGCCGCGAGACGCCGGCTGTGCCGGGTGCGAACGTCACGCTAACGCTCGACGCGAACGTGCAGTACTGGGCGGAGCAGGGGCTGGCTGATGCCATCGCGCAGACGGGTGCCAACGGCGGGACCGTGATCGTCATGGACCCGCACACCGGGGCGATCATTGCGCTGGCCAATCTGCCATCATTCGATCCGAACCTGTATAGCAATGCGTCGCTGGCATCGTTCGTCGATCCGGCGGTGAGCACGGCGTATGATCCTGGCTCGGTGATGAAGGGTGTGACGATTGCCGCCGGTATCGATTCCGGCGCCATCACGCCTGGCAGCATCTATGACGATGAGGCGCCGATCAGGGTCGGCGGCGTCACCATTCACAACTGGGATCGGCGCAACTATGGGCTGATCACGATGACGCAGGTGCTGCAGTACTCAGCCAACACTGGCGCTATCTGGGTGGCCCAACAGGTTGGGCGCGACCGCTTCGACCGCTACCTGAGCGCGTTTGGCTTTGGGCAGCGCACCGGCGTCGATCTGCCGGCGGAGTCGGCGGGCCTGCTGGCCCAGCCACAGTCGCGCGCCGATGCCGATCTGTTGCTGGCGGAGAACGCCTTTGGCGAGAGCATCGCCGTGACGCCGCTGCAAATGGTGGCGGCCTACGGCGCGCTGGCGAACGGTGGGGTGTTGATGCGCCCTTCCATTGTGGCGAGCGTGGCAAGCGATGGCGGCCAGGGTGCGGTGACACGCGCTGGATCCCATGCCGTGCGGCAGGTCGTCAGCGCGGCAACGGCGCAGACGGTGACACAGATGTTGGTGCAGTCGGCCTATCGAAGCGAGGCGGAGATGTATCGTGTGCAGGGCTATACGGTGGCGGCCAAGACCGGCACGTCTACTCCGGATGCGGCGCACCCGCAAGTGACATACGCGTCGGTAATTGGCTACGCGCCAGCGTCGAATCCGCGCTTCGTGATGCTGGTCAAGCTCGATCATCCACGCACGACCATCTTCGGCGGCGCGGCGGCTGGTCCGTTGTGGCGCTCACTGGCCGAGCGGCTCTTCGTCTATTATCAAATCCCGCCCGACGCCGGAACCGCCGGTGGTTAAGGGCACGCATAACGCATCCGCGCAACGGAGCAATCCGCGACAGGAGGTACAGAATGGCAACGCGCAAGCGTAACGCCCAGAAGGGCGAGGCCACGGAACGCGCGACGGCTGGCACAACTGGTGTCACCGAACGTGAACGGCATGCCGAGGCATCCGTAGTCCGTGCCGGTCGACGGGAGATCTCCGCCTCCTCGACGGTAGCTCAGCTCTCGCTCGGATTCGCCACCATCGCCACGGCGACTCCGGCTCATGTGGCCTCGCCGAGCGCCGCATCCAAGCGCGCTGCTAAATCAGGTGGTGGTGTTCGCCAGAAATTTGGAGAACTGCGCGCTGCCCTCGCCGATGGGTGGGAGATCGTACAGCCGATTTTTGCGCGGCCTCTGTGGTCTGTCTCGGATGACTCCGCCACCGCCTTCAACTTCGTCTTGCGCCGTGAGCGGACCACCCGTCTGCTCACCGTACCGGAGGGGCGCACAGTCGAGCGCTTCATCCGTGAGCAGCAGCTCATGGTCGATTATCGCCGGTAGGAAGCCATCGGTTCGTTCAGCATACCAATGCGATGTCCACGGACTCCCGCACCCGATAGGCGTCACCAGCGAGTAGGTAGGGTTCGGCCAGGATGCGCCAGGATGCAGAGTATCTATGCGCTATTGATCCTGGAAGAGGGCCATGAGCACCAGGACAATCCCTGCCAGTGCCACCAGCGCGGACCACACCGCCGCTCGCGTATCCATCCGATTGCCTCCCACTGGCAAACGCACAGACACGGCCCCAAAAGCATTCACCACTGTGCAAAGCACCAGCGGCACTATCACCAGCACCTCGACCACCTGCAGCATTGCGCGTTCTCGCTTCACATTATATCCGCCGCGCCACCGCCCACAACACCAGCGTCGCGCACAACAGATAGAGAAAGAATAGGACTATTTGCGATTTGCGCATCCCCGCGCACGGCTTGGCACAGTGCCTGCCGCGTATCCATCCGTCATCTACAACGCGCCACCCCCGCTTGAGTATCGCTTCTGACTATTACTTCCCGCCTTCTTCTGCCGCTTGTTTTAGTGACAATAGATGATGCCCCCGTCACTGTAGCAACTGCGCGAACTGCGACACGTTGGGAGTTGTCGAGTCGGATCTCGATAGTGAGATAGAGCCATACATAGCAATGTGTCACAAGAGTCGCTTGAGCGCGTGTTAATTGGGAGCGCTAGTAGGCGCAGACATCACAATATGGGAGGGTAGGTCTTGTGTCATT
>DASVOW010000694.1:0-1666 GCA_036383155.1 Ktedonobacterales bacterium | reverse complement strand
TGTAAATTCGGTCAAGTCACTTTGCGACACGCCAACGGTGATAATGACGCTGCCATCACAGGAGCCGGGTCCCCAGATGTAGTAGTTGTTGTGGCCGCTCAACACCGGCGGCAGGTGATAGCGTGTGCCAAGTAGCTCCAGTGCGCCAGCCTCGCCATAGTTGACGGTAAAGATGCAGGCGTGGCTGCGCTGGTCGGCAGGGAGGCTGTCGTAGACCTGGGCGACGGTCGCGGTCATCGTATCCCAGCCAAAGCGATCGCCGAGATATTGCGGGAATATGCCGGCGGTCTGTTGTCCGGCGCCTCTGTTGCCGACACCCGTGAGGGCGGCGTAGCTCGTCGCATAGGTGGCGGGGGGCAGCACGGGCATCGCCAGCGGCGCGAGAAGCACGCCGCTCAGCAGCAGCACGACAACGTATGCGGGCTTGAGCCACGCCTGCCGCAGCTTGAGCGATTCCACCTGACGGCCACCGGCGGCGAAGAGCATGGGGAAGGCGGGCGCCAGGAAGTACGCCTTGGCATTGATCACGACGAACACGATCACGAGCGTGACGAAGGCCCAGCCGAACGCGCGATACGGCTTGCCATCCCTGCTGCGCAGATAGAAATACAGGCCGGCGATGGTGAGCGGGAGCGTGAAAGGGTTGCCATTGAGGATCTGATCGGCGAGGAAGCCGAGCGGTCCGCCGCCGGTCAGCCCCTGGTAGTGATGCCAGAAATCCCAGGTGGGCCAGCCATGCGCAGCGTTCCAGAGTGTGTCGGGCACGAGGAAGGCGAAGGCGATGAGTCCGCCGAGCCAGGGCCAGCGCGTGCGAAAGTAGCGGCGGGCAGGAGTGACGAGCATACCCACCACGAGCGAGAAGCCGAAGAAGAGGATAGTGAATTTGTTGAGCAGACCGATGCCAGCGACCAGCCCGAAGGCCAGCCACAGGCGCGGCTCATCGCGGCGGACGAGGCGAATGAGGATCAGTGCGCCGAGTGCCCACCAGAGCTGATCGAGCACATCCATTGAGAAGAGCGATCCGGTAGCCATGAAGACCGGCGCGACGAGTGTGGCCGAGGCGGCGAGCATCTGCGCCAGACGTCCGCCGCCAAGCTCGCGGGCGATCAGGCCGGAGACGACCACGACGGCGCCACTGGCGAGCGCCGGGAGGATATGGATCGCCACCAGCGAGTCGCCAAGCGCGACGTGAATCAGCGCGGCGAGCCACCCGATGAGCGGCGCCTGATCGACGTATCCCCACGAGAGATGCCTGCCGTCGGCCATGTAATACAGCTCGTCGCGGAAGTAGCCATAGTTATTCGACACGAGCAGATGGGCCACGACGCCGGCAAGGGCAATGTAGACGAGAATGGCGTTATCGCTCGTCAGATTTTTGCGTGAGTAGAACTGCTTGCTTAGGATGGCGGGACGCGCAGTGCGGATGGCGCTCATCGGTTCAGTCCCTTCCGGTGTGGATGCCTGTCAGCCCCTCGGGGAGACGCTTCAGTATATGGGCGCACGACACGGTTGTCGAGGCAGAGGAGGCGCCTGATACCGCGCCCGATAGACTCCCAGGTTCTTGCTATCATTCTGTGCGTTCCTAATGGAACTGGCAACCTTATTCAAGCGTCTATCCTTCTGCAGGCAGTATGGTATCCCTCAGAGATAGTAGCTTGCCCGCTTG
>DASVOW010000693.1:0-2079 GCA_036383155.1 Ktedonobacterales bacterium | reverse complement strand
CGCTATACGGCGTACCACACGCTCGGCATCCTCTTTCTGATACTCCCATTCGACCTCGCCCTCGAGTGTCACCCAGCCCTTGGAGACCGTCACCTTGACTTTCTCGAGTGGCACGAGTGCATCCCACTCTAACGCGCGCGTGGCCGCAGCCGCGATGTCGGCATCGGTGCGTGTGGACTCAGAGGGCAGTCGTACCTCGATGTCATTGGCGACGGCTTTTACGCCACGCACGCGATGGGCCGCCTCCTCCGCCGCCCACTTCTTGATGTAGCTATCCACCCAGCCAGTGAGCGTCACCACACCATCTTTGACAGCGACACCAATCTCGTTGGGCTGCACGCGAGCATCCCACTTCAATTCTTCGAGGACATCGCGCTGGATCTCCTCGTCCGACCGTACCGTCGTCTCTGCTGTTGCCATGAACGTTTCTCCTTTGGTCCTTACGAATCGTGTCCGTGTCTTTCATTTTGGGTACTCTGCTTTGGGTACCCTCTACCATGTGCTTGACCTCCGACCGCATGCGCCGCGCCTTCATAGAGGTGCCCGATCGCACAGCAGCACGGACATATCCGTGTTCGGCTGGCATGTGTCGGAGTATGGAACGCTATCTCGTGGATAAACACTCACAGCGAACACCAGAAGTGTATCCGCCCGATACACTTTCATCTGTTCACCAGCGAACACAAGCGTCGAGGACTGGCCACCTGCTAGCTGCCTCGGGTGCCCTGTGCAGCATTCGCCGCGCATCCCCTCTGTGAGAGGGCGCGCGGCGCCAACGCAGGTGGACATAGCTCTAGCGCAGAGCGACGATTCATTGACGCTCTGATGCTCTAGCGTTTCACTTTGCTCGATTCCCGCGGCTCACCGTCGAGACGCAATCGCAGTCAGACTATGTATCGCTAGGCTCCCTGCCTAGTTTCGCCACTACTGCACCATCTATCATGCCGTGCAGATGTGCAGCAGCGTCTTCAATGTCGCGATACTTGTATTGTCCGGCTCTCACTTCAGCAGACAGGACGCCGCATCTGTGGACCTTCTTGAAATCGCCATAGGGGAATTTATACCGCTCCTTGCTGTGCGCGTCTTCAGCGTCATCTACGCCCAGATACCACTTTCCATATTCGGCGACTCCATGCTCTTCAATATACCTATTCTCGTCCGCTGTCGAGGGCTGATGCTCGCTCCACATATCTCTCTCGTCAGCCACAAACTGTCCTTGTTCAATGAGCTGTTTTGCATGATCGAACGCTCGTTGATTCAGTTTTGCGGCCATGGGGCAACCTCCTCGCCCGTAGTCCCCTGGAGGGGTATCACAACGTCACTCCTGATAGCGGTGCCGTTGTTCGCCGGCCCGCGTCCCTTGCCCTCAATCGATGAAGAAAGTATATGCGCATGTGGCGCATCCATCTGTTCGTTGGCGAACAGATGGATGCGGGATCGGCGTATATACTGTTACTGTTCGCTCGGCAAACATAGCCCGCGTCCCCTACGAGCGCACGCTCCCTGAGCTATTCCAGTATCGAGCACGTGCTGCTTTGCTGTGCCTGCGCCTCCATCACACTCATCCATCTCAGGCGCGGTCAGCCTTGAATCGATCAGCTTGAAGGGGCAGTATAGTCTGGGGCGGCATCCAGCGCCGCGCCCTCGCCCAGAAAGGCATCGCTCATTTCCTTCAGCAGCGCAAGCGTCTCCAGCGCCTCCCCCTCGGAAATCTTGCTTACGGCCAGGCCCGCATGCACCAACACCCATTCGCCCGGTTCTACGAGCGCATCGTCCAGCAGCGAAACGTCCACACGTCGCCGCGCGCCCGATACCCGGACCGCTGCCATGTGCGTCGCCGCGTCCGGACCTTCGAGCACCTGACCTGGGATGCCAAGGCACATAGCGATCACCTCCCCGGATCTAGAGCGTCTGATTGGCGAGAGCCATATAGCGTCTCGTGTTCGCCATCAGGCGCCGCAGCGACGAAGCATCGAGCACCTCACACACCCAATCCCAGTGAATCGAGACGTAATCGCCAATTCGCGCGCCATCCGCGAAGCCGCGCCCGTCAATCTGGCGTGTGACGCGCATGGGAAC
>DASVOW010000692.1:0-2982 GCA_036383155.1 Ktedonobacterales bacterium | reverse complement strand
TGTGCGGCATTGAAGCGGTCGACGAAGATGTGATAGATGACGGCGTCGCGCACCCACTCAGGCGGCTGCCAGCGATCGACGCTGTAGGCGAAGATGCGCCCGTGCACGGGAGGCGCGCCGATGGGATCGCGGTCGTCGGCGTAGCGGTGGAGTGTGGGGTTTGTGAGGCTCCAGGCATCGGCGCGGTAGCGCACCAGGGTGCCGTCGGGCTGGCCGGGGAGCGTGGCGTGCCAGTGATAGATGGGCTGCTCGCTCAAGTCGTCGCGGCTCAATTCGCCGTTTTCCGCGAGCAGCGCCGTTCCATTGGTGGCGATGCCGCGCTCGCCTTGCGGCTCGCTGCCATCGGTGGTGTAGTAGATGGCGACGCGCTCGATGGGGAGCACGGCGGCGGTGGTGAACTGGAGCGTGACGGGGACATCAGGCTGGGGATCGCGGGGGGTGATGACGGCCCCATGGGCGATGCCATCGGCCAGGGCGGCAAGATATCGCTGCTGCCAGGGGGTGACGTACGACGAGAAGAAGAAATCGACGGCCTTAGCCATGCGGCGCAAACCCTCACATTCCACACGATTCTTGGGGATACAGATGAGGTCGGGAGGTGCGATAATAGTTGCGGGGTGAACTGTTGACCAGTCCATTATCTCAAAGTGTAGGTGCTGCCCACTCGCTTGTCAAGTCCTGTTTGTGTATCGTGTTCTCTGGGTGGAGAGGAGCGTCTTTCGGTGCAATTGTTGGCCCTCTGGCATGAACCACGCGCGCCATTCGCCTATCCGCTGGTGGATGATCGTCTCTGCGTCCGGCTGCGCATGGCGCGCGATGATACGCGCCGTCCATTCGTGCTGTGGAGCGATCGCTTTGGGATGGACCAGCCGCTCGAAGAGGCGCCGATGCGGTGGCTGTGCGACGATGCGAGCTATCGCTACTGGCATGCGTTCATCACACTGAGTGAGGGCCGGGCGCGGTACACCTTCCGGCTGGATCCACCGGCGGGTGCGAGCGATATGCAGCCGGTGTGGTATTCCGAGGCGGGTCCGTCGGCGCTGCAGCCCGACGCCAACTGGCCGGACGCGTACTTTCACTGGTCGTATCTGCATCCGGAACGTCGGCTCACCACGCCGAGCTGGGTGCGCGACGCCGTCTGCTATGAGATCTTCCCCGATCGCTTCGCGCGGGGTAATCCACCGGTGGCGCCGGAATTGCATGGCGGCTGGACGGGCTCGCCGCCGCGCGGGGGAGACGTGTTCTGGGGCGGGGATGTGACGGGTGTCGCCGACAATGCCGGATATATCGCGTCGCTAGGGGCGAACCTGATCTGGCTCACGCCGATCTTTGCCGCGCCGTCGAACCACAAATACGACACTAGCGACTATGGGCGCATCGATCCACACTTCGGCGATGATGCGATCTTTGCGCGGATGGTGGAGATGTGCCGGAAACAGGGCATTGGCATCCTGCTGGATGGGGTCTTTAACCACTCGGGCGCACTGTTTGCGCCGTGGCTGGATGTGGTGGAGCGGGGGATGGAGTCGCCATACTGGGGGTGGTTCGACATCGACGGGGAGAGCGCCGACCCGCAGTCGCGCAACTACCGCACATTCGCGCATGTGGCCGCGATGCCCCGGCTGCGCACGGCGAATCCGGAGGTGCAGGCGTATCTGATCGAGCGGGCGTCGCGCTGGATGCGTATGGGTATCGCGGGGTGGCGGCTGGACGTGGCCGACGAGGTAGATATGAGCTTCTGGCGGGCATTCCGGCGGGACATGCGGGCGATCAATCCAGAGGCGTATTTCGTGGGCGAGATCGCGTACAATTCGGCGCGCTGGCTCGAAGGCGATCAATTCGACGGGGTGATGAACTATCAACTGCGGCGGGCGATGCTACAATTCTTCGCCGGGCCGGAGATCGCGCCGGGGACGCCGCCGCTGGAGGCGCGGCTCGACGCGGACGGATTCGTGGCGGCGCTGAGTCGCTTGCGGAGCTGGCATCCAGGCTGGGCCGCGACGGCGGCGCTGAATCCGTTCTCGACGCATGATGTGCCGCGCTGGCTGACGTCGATGGGGTCGAGCGTGGACCGCTGGCGGTTGGGGATGACGTTCCTGATGGCATATGAGGGTATTCCGCAGCTCTATTACGGCGATGAGGTGGGGCTCGAGGGAGGGTTTGATCCCGATTGCCGCCGGCCGATGCCGTGGGATCCTGCAGAGCAGAATGCGGAGATGCTGGCGTATACGCGGCGGATGACGCGGCTGCGGCGCGATCTGCCAGCGTTGCGGGCGTCGGGGATGCGTCCACTGGCGAGCGGCAGGCCACGGGTGGCGGCGTTCCTGCGCGGCACGAGCAGCATGGAGGAGGTGGCGCCGGAGCGCTGTCCAGAGGGCGCGGTGGCACTGGTGGTGCTGAATAGCGGCGACTGCGAGGCGTCGCTGGATCTGGATCTGGCGCAGCCGACGCCTGACAAGACGGAGATGCCACCGCTGTGGCCGAGCGCATCAAGCCGGGCGCTGGATGTGCTGAGCGAGCGGGTGTATGCGACAGAGGGGCGACGGCTGCGGCTGACGTTGCCAGCGTTTGGGGCGGCGATAGTGGTGCCGATGTAGGGCACCCTCCCCGGCCTGGGGCCACCCGTCCCCCGCGCACGGGAGAGGGGTTAGGAGTGGGGCGAGGGGTGGTGGCGGGTCGGGAAGACCTAACCCCCTCCCCCCTTCCCTCCAAGGGAAGGGGCCGTGCGGCGAGACTTGTGGCGATAGCATCGGCGGGTGGTTGGCGCTGCGCCTGGGGTACTGCACTGTAGGTTGTCGCGAAGGCCAGGGCCTAGCATGCACATGCGGTGGGGAGATGGCGTTGCGGGTGTGCCCACTAGCGGTGGGTTTTATCACGACCAGGGGCCGCGCCCCGACAGGACAACGTGCCCCGCCATGGTACACAGCAGCGAAACGCCCCACGAGAGGGCAAGCCCTGCAGGAAAGGCCCAGCAAAAGCTCA
>DASVOW010000691.1:0-7383 GCA_036383155.1 Ktedonobacterales bacterium | reverse complement strand
TAACTCACTTCCTCGCAGATGATGTGCGATGGACCCGCCACCACTTAAACGGACGGGTGGCGAGTATCCGTCACACAATCTGCCTTGACACCCCATTTCGTTCTATGCAATAGTGAGAGAAGTGGAAATAGCTTGCTGAGTAATAGCTCGGCATAGCGATACACTCACAAAAAGCGTAGACGGAACCAGTAAGCATGTGATGCGCGCCCAGCGAGTCCGGGGGTGGTGCGACCGGATGGCGCATACAGGCCGAAGATCAATCCCGAGCTGTCACCCGAATTAGCGTGGCTGCTAGAGCCACGAGGCGTAGGCGTGACCGGAGCCCAACCGTTACCGCATGGGAGGGACATGTCTGTGTCCCTTGGAGTGGATCTCGCGAGCCCTGTGCGCTACGTTGCGCTGTGGGCCGCGGATCAAGCAGGGTGGTACCGCGAGAATCTCCTCTCGTCCCTCGCCAGGGCGGGAGGTTTTTATTTTCCGGCTGTTTTGATGACGCGACGCATGCGCGGCGCGGCTGTGTGACAAGGAGCGAGCCAGATGCAGGCGGAGTCAGCGATGTCGCCAGTGGAGGCGACGCCCACCAAGCTGCTTTATCACGACGACAGCTACCTCAGCATATTTGAGGCCAAAGTTGTTGCGGTTGACGGCAGCGCGCTCGCACTCGACCAGACTGCGTTTTATCCGGGCGGCGGAGGGCAGATGGCTGACCAAGGCGCGCTCGTCTGGAATGGGCGGCGCTTGCCTCTCGCGAGCATGCGCAAGCAGGGCGATGTCGTCTGGCATGAGATCGGATTGGAAGAGGGTGACGCGGAGATGTTGCCGGTGGTGGGCGAGGCTGTGCGGGGCGAGGTAGACTGGGAGTCGCGCTACCGCATGATGCGTACGCACACAGCGCTGCATATGCTCTGCGGCATCATTTTCCGCGACTTCGGTGCGCAGGTAACGGGCGGGCAGATGTATCCCGACAAGGCGCGTATGGACTTCTCTATGGAGGGATTCTCACCCGAATATGTGCGGGCCATCGAGGAGAGCGTCAACGCTGCGGTGGCTGCAGATCATCCGGTGAAGGTCTACCAACTGCCGCGCGAGCAGGCATTCGAGATACCCGATCTGATACGCACCAAGATTAATCTGCTGCCGCCGGAGATCAGCACCATTCGCATCGTCGAGATCGTGGGGCTGGACCTGCAGGCGGATGGCGGCACACACGTGGGTAGCACACGAGAGGTCGGCGGCATCAAGGTGATCAAGACCGAGAACAAGGGCAAATTCAATAAACGGATGGAAATCACGCTGGTGGATGGAGCATAAGCGAGGTCTACGAACCTCCTGCGATAATGCAAGATAACGCAGTGCATAGATAAGAGGACGGAATGGCGGAGCAAGAGAAGACGGCGAAGACGAGCAGAAAAAGCACGTCAGGCGCCACGAAAGCACAGGGCGCGGCCAGCGTGAAGGCCGGAGCCGGGAAGGCCGCGCCGAATGGCGCGCGCGCAAAGGGAAACGGCGCCAGCGCGAACAGCACAAAGGCGAAAGCGAACGGAGCGGGCGCCGCGACGCCGAAGGGCGAGCAGCGGCAACTCTTCCAGCCAGTGCCAGCGCCGACGCGGGTGGACTATCCGTTGCTCGAAGAGGGCGTGCAGCGCTGGTGGGATGAGCATGATATCCTGCGGAAGTATCTGCACCGCAACGATGCGTCGGAGAAGCGCTGGTCGTTCATCGACGGGCCGATCACGGCGAACAATCCGATGGGCGTACATCACGCCTGGGGCCGGACATATAAGGATCTGTGGCAGCGCTTCAATACGATGCGCGGCTTCAAGCAGCGCTACCAGAATGGCTTCGACAGCCAGGGGCTGTGGGTCGAGGTCGAGGTCGAGAAGGAATTGGGCTTCACGACCAAGCGCCAGATCGAGGAGTATGGCATCGCCAACTTTGTCAACAAGTGCAAAGAGCGTGTGCTGCGCTTCTCCGCCGTGCAGGCGGCGCAATCGATCCGTCTCGGCGAGTGGATGGACTGGTCCGACTCGTACTACACCATGTCGGACGAGAACAACTACACCATCTGGAGCGTCCTCAAGTTGTGCTGGGAGCGTGGCTGGGTCTACAAGGGCCGCGACGTGATGCCGTGGTGTCCGCGCTGCGCTACCGGCATCTCCGACATGGAGATCAACGAGGGTCGTAGAAAGGTCCAGCATACCAGCGTGTATGTGCGCTTCCCGCTGGTGGATCGCCCGGGCGAATATCTGCTGATCTGGACGACGACGCCCTGGACGCTTCCAGCGAATGCAGCCGCGGCGGTGAATCCAGAGCTGACGTATGCCAAAGTCGAGCAGGACGGCGAGTTCTACTACCTTTCGACTGATGTCGTGCCGAAGCTCAACAAGAGGCTGCGCGGCCGCGAGCACGGCGAAGCGAAGGTTGTGGACACGCTGCCCGGACGTGAGTTGCTCGGCTGGCGCTATATCGGCCCGTTTGACGAGCTGCCAGCCTGGCAGAACGCCAAGGCCGAGCATCGCGTCATCGCGTGGGACGAGGTGAGCGCTGCCGAGGGCACCGGCATCGTGCATATCGCGCCGGGGGCTGGCCGCGAGGACTTCGCGCTAGGCAAGGAGAACGGGCTGCCCGCGCTCGCGCCGGTGGACGAGAGCGGCGTCTATGTGGACGGCTACGACTGGCTGACGGGCATGGCGGTCAACGACGTGGCGCGGCCGATCTTCGACAATCTGCGCGCGAAGGGCTACTTCTATCAGACGGAGTCGTATGAGCACGTCTATCCGCACTGCTGGCGCTGCAAGACGGAGCTGATCTTCCGTCTGGTGAACGAGTGGTTCATCTCGATGGGCTCGCTCGACGCGCCAGGCGACAACCTGCGCAAGCGGCTGGTGCGCATCGTCGAGGACGACAGCATACGCTGGATTCCCGACTTCGGGCGCGAGCGTGAGCTGGACTGGCTGCGCAACATGGAAGACTGGATGATCTCCAAGAAGCGCTACTGGGGGCTGGCCCTGCCGATCTATGACTGCCCCGCCTGTGGGCACTTCGAGGTGATCGGCAGTGAAACTGAGCTGCGCGAGCGCGCCGTCGAGGGCTGGGACGAGTTCGCCGGGCATTCACCGCATCGCCCCTGGGTGGACGCGGTGAAGATCCGCTGCGCGCAATGCGGCACGGTGGTCAGCCGTATCCCGGATGTGGGCAACCCCTGGCTCGACGCGGGCATCGTGCCATTCTCGACGCTGCACTATCGCAGCAACCGCGAGTACTGGCGCCAATGGTTCCCGGCGGACTTCATCACCGAGTCGTTCCCCGGCCAGTTCCGCAACTGGTTCTACTCGCTGCTGGTGATGGCGGCTGCGCTGGAGAATACAGCGCCGACCAAGACGGTGCTGGGCTTCGCGACGCTGCTCGACCAGTTTGGCGAGGAAATGCATAAGAGTAGGGGCAATAGTATCCCCTTCGACGAGGCGGCGGCCATCGTCGGTGCGGATACCATGCGCTGGCTCTACGTCAACCACGCGCCGGAGCAGAACCTGCGCTTCCCGCGCATCCCCTCGGAGGCGGAGGCGGAGGAGCAGCGCGCAAAGGGGCAGCCGCCGCGACTCAACGAGATGTGGCTGCAAGCACGCGCGCCGCTGGACAAGCTGTGGAACGTTTACTCGTTCTTCGTGACGTATGCCAATATCGACACCTTCGATCCGACGACGCGGGCGATGCCGGTGGCCGAGCGGAGCGACCTGGACCGCTGGGTGCTCTCGGAGCTACAGCAGACCGTTGCGACGGTGACGGAGCGGCTGGTGGACTACGACGCGGAGCACGCGGGAGACGCCATCGCCGCTTTCGTGGAGAATCTGTCGAACTGGTACGTGCGGCGCAGCCGCCGCCGCTTCTGGAAGAGCGAGGAGGATGCCGATAAAGTCGCCGCGTATCTGACGCTCTATGAGTGTCTGGTGACGACGACAAAGCTGCTGGCGCCGTTGACGCCGTTCCTGGCGGAGTCGCTGTATCAGAATCTGGTGCGCTCGGTGGATGGGAATGCGCCGGTGAGCGTCCACCTCAGCGACTGGCCAGTCGCCAACGAGGGGCTGATCGCGCCACAACTGCACGAGGAGACGGCGCTGGTACAGCGACTGGTGGCGCTGGGCCGAGCCGCGCGCGAGAAGGCGCAGATGCGCGTGCGGCAGCCGCTGCGCACGCTCTATGTGCGAGTGACGACGGAGCGTGAGCGCCAGACGCTGGAGCGGCTGGGTGGTCAGGTGCTGGAGGAGCTAAACGTCAAGCGCCTCGAATTCCTGCCCGAGGACAGCGACATGCTGCTCTACACGATCCAGCCGAAGATGCCGGTGCTGGGGCCGAAGTATGGCAAGCTGCTGCCGAAGGTGCTCGCCGCGCTGCGGGCGGGTGACGGGCACGCGATGCAGGAGCGCGCGCGCATGCTCGCCGAGACGGGGCGCCTGCCCTTGCAGGTCGACGGGCAGGTGGTGGAGCTGACGCCGGACGAGGTGGACGTGGAGGCGAGCGCCCGCGAGGGCTTCGTCGCCGCCGAGGATCGCGGCTATGTCGTCGTGTTGGAGACGACGCTGACGCCGGAGCTGCTGGCCGAGGGTATGGTGCGCGACCTGACGCATATGGTGCAGGATGTGCGTAAGCATGCCGGTCTCGCCATCGAGGATACGATCGACCTGACGCTGGTCACCGATCCTGACTTGGCTCAGATCGTCGACCGCTTCAGTGGTTACATCAAGGAGGAGACGCTGACTCGCGCGTTAACCCTCCACACGGGCGCAGCGACTGAGCGGGTGGACCCGCGCAGTTACACAGAGACGATCACGGTGGGTGACCACGAGGTGGTGGTGACGATCAAGAAACGGTAGACTTCGGTAGACTATTGCGTACGCTATTGCTGGCTGGCTTTCCGTATCGGGGAGCCAGCCAGTATTTTATGCGCAGCGACAGAGGTGATACAAATCTCCCCCCAGGATCGTGTCATTTGTGAGTGCGGTTGGTCCACGAGTGGACACATCTATTGGATGCCCGTGAGGGAATGCAGAGGGCGAGGTACATCGGATGGAGACACGACGGCAACTGCTACAATCGGTGCGACCTGCTATACTGTCTCTTTCGTTCTTGTTGCTCCCGATGTGGCGTGTGGCGCAAACTGTGTCGCTGCTGGCTGTGCTTGCCATTGGGATCGACGGCTGCGCTGCCATGCCATACACGCCCGCGGAACCCACGGTGGGGATCATCTCCGAAATCGCCCCACACGCCGTCTCCATGCTCTCGCCCGATGAGGGTTGGGCCGTCGGCGCGAGACAGGCAGAGGGGCTGCACTATCACGACGGCCGCTGGACGCGTGTCAGTATCCCCGTGCCCACAGGCAACTATACAGATACACAATATACAGGCATCGCGGCGCTGGCACCCAACGACGTGTGGGCGGTCAGCTATAATGGCGGCTTCTTCGCCCACTATGATGGTACGACGTGGAGCGTAGTCAGCACCAACCTGCCAGGCGACCTGGCACTGCAGGGCATTGCGATGGTGTCAGCGACGGAGGGATGGGCCGTAGGGCTCAGTGGCTTTCTGCACTACACCCATGGGCAGTGGGTGGATGCACGGAACCTCCTGCCGCCTCGCCCAGCCAGTCTTGCTACTTATGACTCCTACCCTGGCATGCGCGGTATCTGCATGTTGACACCGACCAATGGCTGGGTGGTCGGCAACGCGGGCGCGATATGGCACTATGATGGCACAAGCTGGCAGTCTGTCGCGAGCCCATCGCTCGAGAAAACAGTCGCGCTCTTCAGCGTACGGATGATCTCAGCGAATGAAGGATGGGCGGTTGGCGGGACGGTCGAGTTGTCGGTGGGCGATGCTGCAGTGATCGAACATTATGTTGGGGGCCGCTGGAGCGTCTTCTCTCGGCCAAATGCGTCCATATGGGGGAGCCCCGGCCACCCATCACTGCACGCAATCGCCATGGTCTCGGCGAGCGAGGGTTGGGCTGCGGGGCAGCGGGTGCAGCGCGACTGGGCGGGCAGTGAAGCTCCTCTGTACAACGATGTTGCACACTCATTGTTATTGCACTATGAGGGTGGGCGCTGGACTGAGGTGGCGGTGCCTAATCTCCTTACTATCAAAGAGATTGCGCTCGTCGCGCCAGGGGAAGGGTGGGCCGCGGCAGACGGTGGGCTCCTGCACCTGCACGACGGCATCTGGACCGCAGTCGTGAGCTAGAGGCTATTGCGCGCTATGGCTCTAAACGGGCCTGGCGCATGTGCTCGACGACCCATTGCTTACTCTGCTGCTGGTATTGCGGAGAAGCGTGTTGCGTGTACTGGTTGATGATATCGGCAATGGTCTGCGAGTGGAGCGCATCACGCCAAGCTTTGTCGTCTTGTGCCATGGCAACATGGATGGCGCAGGGCAGGCGATACGCCTGTGGTGCAAGCGCTGCAGGGCCTTGCTGGCGTATCTCTGTGCAACGAAACAGCGGCTCGCGCCCATCTATCGTCTCCACGACGTCCAGCAGGGTAATCTGCTCGGGAGGACGTGTGAGTCGGTAGCCTCCTCTTGGCCCGGGCTCCGATTCGAGAATGCCGCTATTGGTGAGCGCCTGGAGATGCTTGGCAAGGTAGGTTTCGGACAGTCCGTGATATTCGACTATCAACGTGTGGAATCGCCTGAATGTGGCCTTCCGCACACCGGCAGGGAGCTACCAGCCGCGGCAAACAGCCATCAATTCGTGAGAGCCAGCGCTGGTGAAGCCTGCAGCCGTTAAAAGAAAAGAGGGAGTCGTCCATAGCAGCCTATGTGATCGCTGATTTCGAGGTAATCGATCCAGCGGGCATCAAAGAGTATCTGCGCCGTGTGGCCGCAACCATTGAGCAGTATGGGGGCAGATACCTTGTGCGAGGCGAAATTGGAGAAACATCGAAGGTGATTGGCAGCCACATCGACTGGTGATCCTGGAGTTTGATAGCGTCGAGCAGGCCAAGCGCCGGTACAAATCACCCGAATACGCGGCGATCAAGGGCATTCGCCACAAGACGGCCCGGACGCAGCTCGTCTTCGTGCCGGGCGTACCGAGGACGTGAGGCTCCCGCTTTTCTTGCGCGAAGAGATCGCTTTTCGCATGTGTCAGCCAGACTGTACCATGCGAAAAGCGAGTCGCATCTCAGCCGTGATATGCTGATGCTATCTGCCTCAGATGATTAGGTGAAGGAGGAGATGCGAATGGGCATACACGAGCGCGGCCTGCAACTTCGGGGGCGCAACGGACACTTCGAGATGGCGACATTCGAGCTAAAGAAGCAGCCCGATGGCTTCTGGATGTGGGTCTCCTGTGATTTTGATGGACACCAGGGCGGCCACTGGTTGGCGCCG
>DASVOW010000690.1:0-2555 GCA_036383155.1 Ktedonobacterales bacterium | reverse complement strand
GTTGGAAATAGTACCTCACTCTTAACAGTGACGAAGCGTCATGAGGCACATCGTGAGCGTGCCGGGTACGCCGCATGTCGTCGCTGCAGCCTATGAATTCAGATGTATATACAGATAAAGTAACGAGGCGCAGGTGTGGCTAGCCCAATTTTTAGCCCCATTTTCATGATCGAGACATTCGTCGCGTTCATCCTGGCGATCGGATTGCACGAGGCGGCACACGCGGGGATGGCCGCCCTCCTGGGCGACTCGACCCCTCTCAGCAAAGGACGCCTCAGCCTGAATCCAATGCGGCAGATGAGCGCCATCGGCACCATCGTCGCCATCGTGCATTGTATCGGCGTCCCGCCCGCTGGGTTGGGCTGGGGCAAGCCCGTCGACGTGGATGCGCGCCGCTTACGTGTCGGGCCAAATTTCGGCTTGATTCTTGTTGCGCTGGCAGGGCCGCTGTTCAATCTCGCGTTGGGGCTTGGCGTTGCTTTTCTCGTGACGCTGATACCTGGCTATAATCATCTCGCCAGCACGAATTGCGTACGCCAGATCCCTAGCCGTAGCCTCGAGATATGCCTGCAAGGCGCACAGGACGCTTACTGGCTACGCATCGAGCAATTTGCCATAGCGTTCGCCGTGACAAATGTGTCAATCGCCCTGCTCAACATCATTCCCCTGCACCCATTGGACGGCTACAAAATACTGTTCGCTCTGCTGCCCAGCAGGCAGGCCATCTCCTATCGCAACCTCGAGCCATATATGGAATTCTTCCTGCTCATCCTGCTCTTCCTGGTGCCCTATATTCTCAGCATCCTGAGCATTTCATTCTCACCCGGCGTCTGGATCAGCCAACTCGCATATCGGCTGGTCAAGGCCGTCGCGCCCAACGTCGTACTGCTCTTTCTCAGCTTGTAACACATGAGCGACTCGACCACGCGATATCCACCAGCCACCAGCGTACAGGGCAACGCATCGCAGCAGGAAACGCCGGCAGTCCCAGGTGGAGCGACGCCAGATCCGCGATCATCACAAACGTTGTCGCCACTAGGGCAGGCGCGCTATCGCGTCTGGCAGTTCTGGCGCTCGATCACCGCGCGCCGTCTCGACGCGGCAGACCACGCAATTCTCGAAGAGATGCTGCCTCCACGCGGCAGGGACCTCTTCGCCACGATGACAATCAACGATCAGCGGCACAGCCTCACGGTCTATCGCTCCCTCCTGGCACGCGGTTGCACCGACCATGAGCTGCTCGCCGCCGCGCTGCTGCACGACAGTGGCAAAGGCGGAGGGCGCGTACCTCTCTGGGTGCGGCCCCCAATGGTATTGCTGCGGGCCTTTGCGCCAGGTGTGCTGCGCTGGCTGGCGCGTGACAACGTCTCCTGGTGGCGCCGCCCCTTCTACGCCTCCTGGCGGCATGCCGCCGTCGGAGCCGATCTCGCCGCCGCCGCCGGCCTCTCCGAGCGCACGATCCTGCTGATCCGCACGCACCACCAGCCGGATGGACCCGCCGCCGAGCTACACGCCGTAGACGATGCGGTGTAGCCTTTCCGTCACGATCTGTTGGCCGGATGTTCCACCTGTGCGTACTATCTGTAGGTACGTGTTATGCCAAGGTGAAGCATTGTAGAGGCGCCGAATAGGAGGCTACATGGCGGTAGAAACGCGCGAAGCTTTCGCCGATATGTCCTCCATCCCCACTCCCGCCGACGACGAGGCGCCCGATCGCCCCTATACCATCCATCTCCCCGGCTTTGAGGGGCCGCTCGACCTCCTGCTCCACCTCATCGAGCGCAACCAGCTCGAAATCACCACCATCTCCCTCGTCGCCGTTACCGACCAATTCATCAAATACCTGCGCACGTGGGATGAGCCGCCGCTGCCCCGCCTTGCGGAGTTCGTCGCGATGGCCGCGCGGCTGCTGCTCATTAAATCGCGCAGCCTGTTGCCACGCCAGCCGCGCCAGGAGGAGAGCGCAGGCGAAGCAGACGAGCTAGACGACGCCGAGCAGTTGCGCCGCCACCTGATCGAATACAAAACAGCGCGCGAGATAGCGCGTGCGTTGCGGGCACGCGAGATCGCCGGGCTGCAGTCATTCTCTCGCGTCGCGCGGCTCGTCGAGCCGGAGGCATTGGTCGCCTGGACGCCCCCGCAACTGGTCGGCTTGAACGTGCAGGCGCTGGCCATGGTGTTCCGCCGCGTGCTGACCGAAAAGCGGCTCTCCGAACCGGCGGAGCTGCCGCTGCCACTCGTCACTGTGGCGGATAAGATCGCCGAGGTGGAGGGCTTGTTGCGGCAGTTGCCCCGTATCTCGCTGGTGGATGTGCTGCGAACCGCCGATTCGCGCTTCGCCGTGGTGGTGACATTCCTGGCGGTGCTTGAGCTCTGGCACCAGGGCAGGCTTCTCGTCCAGCAGGAGCAGCTATTCGGCCCCATTGAGATTCTGCCCGGCCCCCGCTTCGCCGATGGCCGCGCAACCTCACCCACCGCAGACGCCTCTCCAGAGAACGTCCTCGCCCTCCCCGACGCGCAGATCGTAGACGCGACAGACCCCCAGCCCGAGCAGA
>DASVOW010000689.1:0-2272 GCA_036383155.1 Ktedonobacterales bacterium | reverse complement strand
GTAATGAGGATGGCATGGCGCTCGACGCAAAATTGGTAGCCTGGCAGAATGACCTGATCGATATGAGCCGGATGAACCGGCTATTGTATTTTTCCTCCGAGACGACACGCGGCAGAGCATCAAGTGTGCGCTTCCTGATCGATCCCGATGCACTCTTTTCTCAGCTTCATGCCTCCCGGCGCCCATTCGTCATCAAGCCGGAGCAGACGGCTGACGCCGAGGAATGCGACGCACGACTCACGCGCCTGCGCACTCGCGCACGAGAGGCGCTCAACGATCGTGGCACGCATGTGCTCTATGTCGCGTTCGGTCTGCTGGAGTGGCGCGAGTCGGAGGCCAGCGAAGAGGTCATACGCTCGCCGCTGCTGCTCCTGCCCGTCACACTCACGCGCAAAGGCGTGCTGGGCTCATTCCAGCTCGCCCGCCAACCCAGCGAAGAGAGCGAGATCAACCCCACGCTCCGCGAGAAGCTGCACCACGACTTCCATCTGACACTTCCCGCCTTCAAAGACATCCTCGACGAGTGGGAGCGGCAGGATCACAGCGAGCGCGACCTCACCCTCCAACACGTCTTCGACGCTGTGATGCACGCAATCCCACCCTCCGAAATGACCGCCTCCTGGCGCATCGCCCGCGAAATACACCTGGGCGCCATCTCCTATCAGAAGTTGGTGATGTATCAGGATCTGCAACGCCACAAGGCTGAATTGCTGGCGCATCCCCTGCTGCAAGCGCTGGGCGGCGACAGGCGGCGCCTGCCACAACCATCCGCGCTGCTCCGCGCCGAAGAGTTAGACACGCGGGTGCGGCCCCACGATGTGCTGGAGATCCTCGACGCCGATTCCAGCCAGCAAGAGGCTATCGCCGCTGCGAAAGCTGGCGCAAGCTTTGTGCTGCAGGGTCCTCCCGGCACAGGCAAGAGCCAGACAATCGCCAACATCATCGCGGAATGCGTCGCGCAGGGCAAGCGCGTCCTCTTCGTCAGCGAGAAGATGGCTGCACTGGAGGTTGTACAACAGCGACTGCGTGACGCAGGACTTGGTGATTACTGCCTCGACCTCCACAGTCAGAAAACCGACAAGAAAGTCTTCATCGCCGACCTCAAGCAGGCACTGGTCGATGCCGATGCACAATCCGAGGGCACTGCGCGGCAAGACTTCACCTGGCAGCATGAAGCCGACACCCTGCTCGACACGCGCACCCGGCTCAACACCTATGTGCGCGAGCTGCATGCACCTCGTCCTCTCCTGCAGACGTCGGCATTCACGGCGTATGCCCGGCTGGCGCAGCTTGCGGATGTACCTGATGTGGATGTATCGCTGCCCAGCGGCATGCACCTCAGCCGCAGTGAGCTTGATGCCATGCGCCAGGCGCTGGCTCACCTGCTCACCTGGACTGATGTGCTGGACGAATTCGAGACCTACCCCTGGCGCGAGACACTGCGAGATGAGTATTCCCTGGCGCTCGCCGGCAGCATCCGCCACCACTACGACCGGATGTCCGAGACGCTGGCGCGCATGGAATCTCTCGGCGCCCAGCTTGGCGCCACACTCGACGAGCCGGATGCGCCACACACCATCGGCTGGCTGCACCTCGCGCTCAACCGCGCAGCCCTCATCACACGCACGCCTCTGCCGCCACGCTCCTGGCTCACGGATGGCGGCGCGACAATGGAACGTATACGTCCCCACGCCACACTGGCGACACAGCGCAGCACACGCTGCCGCGCCGTTCGCGCCCAGTTGCTCGACTCATACCACCCTGCTCTGCTCGACCTCGATCACACAACCCTGCTCGCCGCACTGACCAGTGAGGCCGATGCTGCAATGGCATCCATCCGCGCTGCCGGTCGCCTGCCACAAGACCGTTGCATCGAAGAGCGCCAGCAGATCGAATCGCATCTATCCATAGCAAGTGATCTACTGGCGACACTCGGCGACGCCGCGGCAAGCCTTGCCACCTCCTGTGGACTGGAGACACCGCAGCGGCTCAGCGAGATCCCTGCCCTGCTGGATGTGGCGGATCTGCTGCTCGCTGCGCCACAGGTGCCCTCCACGTGGCTCGACGCTGACACATTCGCAGAGGTACGCGCCGCCGCCTTCGACGCGCGGGAACGCTACACCGCCAGCCAGCGGACGCGCGCATCTCTCGAAACCCGCTACGTGCCTGAGTTCTTCGTCCTCGATCTGCCCGCGCTGGCGCGGCGCTTCGACGAGACGTATGCGTCGCTGTTACGCTACCTGCAGCCGGGCTACTATGGCGATATGCGTCA
>DASVOW010000688.1:0-7938 GCA_036383155.1 Ktedonobacterales bacterium | reverse complement strand
CTGCAGCCGTTCGTGCGCGCCACGCGATCCAGCAGCCCAGTCCGCGAGCAAAACAGGCGCTCGCGGGCATCCTACCGTCGGAAGCGCCAGGCAATCCGAGCTCCGTGTTCCTGGAAGGTGCCACGCTCAGACAGCAACGTCATCGCGCAATGCTAGTCTCGGCGCTCCTCGTCCTCAGCCAGATCGAGCGCGAGCACGCTGGCAAGAATCAGCGCATCGTCCTCACCCGGCGCCACCTCGACCCCATATGTATCCGTGAAGCTGAACCACTGCTTCGAGACGGTCGCGACGACCCTCCCACCACGGCTGATTGTAAACTCATGGTCGAAGATGTCGCCCTTCACTTCGAGGTCGTCTGGGCCGGGAACGTCGATGGTGAAGCGGTCGCCAAGGAAGCCGATCAGATGCTTACGTACCTCTGCCAGTTCCTCGCCCCCGCGCGTAACCTCATATCTGGTATGGAGCGTAAGGAGTTGCTTGCGGACAGTAGCCACCTCGTTACCGGCGACATCGCGCATCACCAGTGTGTGATGCAGCGTAAACACCTTGCCATCCACATGGAATACAGGGCGCCCCGACTCGTCGGTGATGTCGGAGTCCTCCCCTAGCCGGAAGAACTTCTCGCGAATGACATAGCGCATGGCGTATACCTCCTTCTCAACAGTGTCACGCTCACTGCGGTACCCCTACATGTACGCCCAAGCATCATCCGACGTTGCCTCCGCACTGAGCGCGTCTCCAAGGGGATCAGCCAAAAAGCAAAATTCCGCCTGTCCCCGGTCCGCACAAGCGACTGCCGAGCATCTGCCTGCTAGGCGCTGGCGGACTTCGCGCTGGCATCAGCCCTTAGAATGTTTACTAAATGTGGTGATAGACTGGAAGCATGAGAAACCGCCTGTCAGTGATGACCTGGGGGCGGGTCCTCACCTGTTGATCGTTTATGCCGGGCGGAGCGAGCGACAATCGCAAGGACGCAGCGATCTTTAGGAGTACTATCATGAGCGCTCACCTCCTCGAACGGGACCTGTTTCTGGAGAACCTTGCTGGCTTGCTCGAGGAGGCCGCGCGCGGGACTGGTCGTTGCGTCCTGATAAGTGGCGAGGCGGGTATAGGCAAGTCGGCGCTGATCGAGTGCTTCAGCGAGCTTCATGGCGGTTCGGCTCGCTTCTATTTGGGCAGGTGTGAGGCGTTGTTTACGCCGAGGCCGCTTGGACCGCTGCACGACATTGCCCAGCAGCTTCATGGCCGCATGCGTGAGTTGCTCGAACATGAGGCGGACCGTGCCGCCATCTTCTCAACATTCCTGGATGCTCTTGGCGACAGCCCGATACCGACCGTCGCCATCATCGAAGATGTCCACTGGGCCGATGAGGCAACGCTCGATCTACTCAAATTCCTTGGCCGCCGCGTTCAGCATGTGCCCGTGCTCCTGATCATCACCTACCGAGACGATGAGATCGGGCCGGATCATCCCCTGTGGTTCGTGCTTGGCGATCTTCCCAGCAGAACCACAAGACGCCTCCACCTACCGCCGCTGTCACGCGACGCGGTAGCTGCTCTGGCCCGCGGCGCACACCGCACTGGGAACGACCTATATAAGGTGACGGCAGGGAATCCTTTCTTTGTGACCGAGGTGCTTGCGAGCGATGAAGAGGGTGTGCCAGAGACGATACGCGACGCGGTGCTTGCGCGTATCGCACGCATCTCGCCTCAGGGACACGACGTTCTCGAGCTTGCTTCGGTCGTGCCCGCGCGTACCGATTTGTGGCTGCTCAAGACAATTCTGCCCGAACCGTCAAGCGCCATTGAGGAGTGTATACGGGCTGGGATCCTGCGCCCGGAACTTGATGCAGTGGCGTTCCGTCACGAGCTCGCGCGGCAGGCGGTGGAGAGCACGCTCCCTCCCTTTCGCCTGCGAGAGTTGCACGCCGAGGTATTGCGCGCACTCCTGGATAACGGGGGCGAGCCAGCTACTGTCGCTCGACTCGTTCACCATGCCGCGCTTGCTGGTGATGGCGCGGCTGTGCTTCGATTTGCCCCTGACGCCGCGAGGCAGGCGGCACAGCAAGGAGCTCACCGTGAAGCAGCAATCCTGTACGGGATAGCGCTACGCTATGCCGAAGTGCTCCCACAAGCGCAGCGGGCGGAGCTCCTTGAAGGTCGCGCATACGAATGCTACCTCACAAGCCAATTGGAAGGTGCTGCTGAGGCGCGTGCCGCTGCACTGAGCATATGGAGGGAGTTAGGAGAAGGCGACAAAGTAGGTCGTAGCCTACGATGGCTCTCGCGGCTCAGCTGGTTCCTTGCAGACAAAGCAGCTGCAGAACGCTATGCGGCCGAGGCTGTTGCCACTCTGGAGGCTCTGCCACCCAGCAGGGAGCTAGCCATGGCCTATAGCAATCTCGCACAGCTGCGAATGCTGGAAGAGAATGTCTCGGGTGCGGCGCATTGGGGTATGCGGGCGCTGGATCTGGCCGAGAGTCTGGGCGATGACGAGATTATCGCTCATGCGCTTAATAACGTGGGTGCGGCTCAGTTCACATATGGCGATGAGGATGGATACAGAAGACTCGAGGCGAGCTTACACATAGCGTTGGAGCGAGGGTTTGAGGAGCATGCCGCCCGCGCGTTCACGAATCTGGGTTCTGGCGCGGTGAAGCTCCGGCAATATGCACGGGCGAGTCGCTACCTTGACGATGGTATCTCCTATTGCGCCGAGCGCGATCTCGACTCATGGCGGCTCTATATGGCAGGCTGGCGAGCGCGTCTTCGCCTCGAGGTGGGCGATTGGGCTGGTGCGGCCGACGAGGCGGCGGAAGTGCTCGCTGGCTATCGAGTTTCGCCCGTCATTCGCATCCCGGCACTGGTTGTCCTGGCATGGGTGCGCCTGCGCCGAGGTGACCCAGGTAGCCAGCCACTTCTCGACGAAGTGAGGGAGCTGGCACTGAAGACGGGCGAGCCGCAGCGCATCCTTCCCGTTGCCGCTGCCCGCGCTGAGGCTGCGTGGCTGCGTGGAGACCGAGCTGCCTGCCAGGCCGAAGCGCGAGCCGGGTATGAGCTGGCATCGACAGACACAGACTCCTGGGATCTGGGACAACTGCATTATTGGCTCTGGAAGACAGGTGACCCTCCCGACATGCCTCTGGGACTCCCCGAGCCATACATTTTCCAATTTACCGGCGACTGGCGGGCGGCTGCCGCTGCCTGGGTGCGCATCGGCTGCCCGTATGAACAGGCACTGGCGCTCGCCGAAGGCGACGCCAAGGCACGGCGTTCCGCACTCGCGATCTTCGACCGTTTGGGTGCCCGTGCCACCTCGGAACGCCTGCAGCAACAGCAAGGCGCTGGCCACGTGCATGGTAACTCGCGCGGACCCAGACCATCTACGCGTGGCAATCCCGCGGGCCTTACAAATCAGCAGTTGGAGGTGCTGCTGCTGATGGCGGGTGGCCTGCACAACGCGGAGATCGCGGCGACCTTGCACGTCTCTCCTAAGACCGTAGAGCACCACGTTTCGGCCGTGCTGGCCAAGCTCAATGCGCGATCCCGTGCTCAGGCCGTCACCCAGGCTCACAACATGGGGGTTATCTCCAAAATAGGGGGGCCGAGGCGGCAAATATAGGTGCAATCCTCGATGTATCTATACGCGTTCGCGGCTACTATGTTGAGGCAGAAGCGACAATGCTTCCGGAAAACGCGAGGGCAGAGAGGATTACAGCATGCCACGTTATCTCGTCGAGCGCACGTTCACCGAAGGCCTTCAGATTCCTGTGAACGATACTGGAGCCGCAGTGTGCCGTTCCGTGGTCTCGAACAACGCCGAAGAGCTCGTTACCTGGGTGCATTCCTACGTCAATGAGGACAAGACAAAGACGTTCTGCATCTACGACGGTCCCTCTCCCGAGGCTATCCGGCGCGCGGCGGGCCGCAACAACCTCCCGGTAGATAGTATCACCGAGGTGCGCGTTCTCGACCCGTACTTCTACAAATGAGAGGCTGTTTTGAAAGGTGTGAGCCACCGGAAAGGACGAAGTGAAAATGCCACTGTATATGGACATCCATCATCACGTGGAAGGGCTGACAGCCGAGGCCGTCAAGGGCGCACACGAGGCTGACCTTGAGACGCAAGAGGGATTCGGCGTGCGATACCTCCAGTACTGGTTCGATGAGGGGACCGGCAAAGTGTTCTGCCTGGTAGAAGCCCCGAGTGCCGAGGCCGCGGCTGAGGTCCATCGCCGGGCGCACGGCCTCGTCGCCGATGAGATTACCGAGGTGAAGCAAGGCGCATAAACGACGGTTGGACCAACTCCATCACGTGCACATAGAGTCCCCACTCGACCGCAGGAGGCGAGTGGGGACTCTATGTGCGCCGCAACGTGCAGATGCACGCAACGGCCCAGTTGAGCCCCCTCGATTCCTACCACTCAATCCGAAATCTGTACGGCTCAGGTGTCTGCACGTTTCGTTACGGGTACCGGCTTTCTGGCTATGGCAGGTAGCGCAGGAACTTGAAGGTGTTGCCTGAGAGGTCGCGATTGAACACCACTAGATACAGCGCATCCTGCTGGCTGGCGTCCTTCGCGGGAATGGCAAGCATCGAGCCGATCTGCTGAGTGAGCGGCGGGGCGATTTGGTGCCACTTCGCGTCGCCGCGCTTCCAGGCAAAGAGCGTGCCGCCGCCGATGTTAGTCTCAGCCAATTTGTTGACAAACTCGACGACAATCGAGCCGTCATGGAGCGTGCCCAGTGTACCAGACTCATACCAAGCCCTGAGATCGGCGGGGATGCCCGCGCTTGGTGAGTTCTCCCACGTCTTGCCGCCGTCGGTGCTCACCTTGAGGTCGGCAGGGTCCGATGAGTAATTGATAATCTTGCCGCCCATATTATCCGTCGCCGTCATCACGACACGCGGCTGCACCGTATAGAGCAATTGCTTGCCACTGGCAGCATCCGTCGTCAAGGACAAGCCATGCTCGCTCGGCGCGGTAAGTGTGCTGACCCGCGTCCAGTGCGCGCTGGCGTCGTCGCTGCGCCAGAGACTGAGTTGAGTTGCTGTCTGCCGAAAATCGCCACAGTTCTTGGCCGTCAGCGCGAAGATCGTCGTTCCCTTTGCCGATGTGGTGTAGTCACAGACGCTGACTCCCGGAGCGACAATCTGCTCGTCGGCAAATTGCCAGGTGAGACCGCCATCCGTGCTCGTCACCAGTCTCGCACATGACCAACCCAAGCACATGAACCCAGAATAGAGCTTGTTGCCTTGCGCGTCCACGCCCAATTCGACCAGTTGACCGCGATTTGGGTTGGCCATTAGAATACCCGCCTGTGTTCCTCCTGCTAAGGGCAGAGATATTGCTGTCCAGTGCTGACCACCGTCCACGCTGGTATATTGCAGCCGGCAAAAGACTATGCCCAGATCGGGGTGCGGCTCCGCGCGATTAGCAGGGCAGTCCCCGCCATTGTCGTCAAACACGCTGAGGAAGACTGTGCGCGCGTTGAGCGGGCTGACGGCTACGCCCAGATGTGCCACGTGATCTGCTACGACGGGGAGAGGCAGCAAGTGCCAAGTCTTGCCGCCATCGTCCGTACGCCGCAGTGTCGCAGCAATATGCTGCCTCCCGTTCACGTTCACGGCTGCTGTCTCGTAGACCACTGATGGATTTGTCGGCGCAATCGCAGGTACGTCGTTTGCGTCAAAAGCCGCGTTGTAATCAAGACCGGTCAGATCCACCCAGCGCCCGCGCTCGTTGTCGGTGGCGGTGCTGGTGGTGCGTCCACCAATAGGTGGACTTGGCCGGTGACCCGGCGCCAGCGTAATCAGCACGGCGATGAGCGCGGCTACCGTTGCTGCCATTGCCGCGGCTGCGGCAAAGCCACGGAATCGCTTTCCCGAGTGCCTATGTCTGGGAGCAGGCTCCTCCAGCCGTGTGCGAGGGAGCTCGGACGTATCTGGACGAGTCTGCGACTCGTCGGAACCTGGGGATGTCATCTTCTCCACGAGAACCCTTCCGTTTGAGGACCGGTCGAGGGCGATGTCTGCCGATGAAAGTTGCGCACGAAGCTCGCTCCACATGTCCGCGAACGCCCGCCGCGGCTGTGGCATCCCATCCGTCGCACGCACAACCTGCTTGATCGCCTCCCACTCGCGCAACTCGGATGAGCAGCGCGCGCAGGTGCGCAGGTGACGTTCGACGAATAAGCGTCCATCTCCTTGCAGATAGCCCGCGGCATAGTCGGGCAGTCGCTCGCGGCAGAACGCGCAAGCATCTGCATCATGCTCTTGGTCATGCCTCACGATGACAACCCTCCCAGGGCGCGATTCCCCGCAGCTCTCGCAGCAGGGCGCGCCGTGCGTAACTCAGCCGGCTCTTCGCCGTGCCGGTCGGAATATCGAGAATGTGCGCTACTTCGTCGAGCGTGAAGCCATGGTAAAAAAACAAATCGAGCACTTCCCGGTGCTTGGGCGAGAGCTTTGCCATCCCTTCGGCCAGCGCCACCCGATCCAGCACGGCATCTTCGTGTGATTCCGTGCTGGCGCGTTCGTAGGCGCATCCCTCACCATCGTCGCCGGTGGAGAGATCGGCAGCATAGCCTTCTGGTTGGCGAGCGCGGTCGCGCATCGCGTTGGATGCTCGATTGCGCGCGATGCGAAAGAGCCACGTGCTTGCCCGCGCCTCCCCCCGAAAGGACCGCGCCTGCCGCCAGACGGCGAGAAAGACGTCCTGCAACACCTCTTCGACCCGCTGCGCGTCTCCGTTTAGCTGTGGCCAGAGATACTGCCAGAGCCGCACACGATAGCTCGCGTAGAGCTGCCGTAGCGCCTCCTCGTCTCCCCCGGCGATCCGCCCGATCAGGCTCTCGTCGTCAGACATCATGCCTCACTCACTACGTCTCTTCTCCCCACACCTTCCCGCTCGCCGATCCATTTGTGGCGCACATATGCTTGCCGCGGCATGCGCACAAAGAGACAGTCCCCAAACTGCCGCCAAAGGTTCAATATGCGATCAGGTATCGCCGAGGTGCGCCGAAAATCCTATCCCGTATTGGAATATCCACTTGACAAAATTGAAAATGTGTTCTATAATACCTGGGGCAAGTATTGTGCATCCAATACAGGCAAGCTGCCCTTCTCATGGAGCCACAGTACAGGAAAGGATTCTCCCATGCCATCCCACCACTATCGCGTCCACCTCACCAGCAACCAGACCCATATGAGCGGCAAAAATCAATCCGGCAACAAAATCGGCAAGACAGGCAAGAACCTCAAATCATCATCCCAACCCTCCAAACAGCACACCCTCGCCTCACCTCAGTCCGCGCGGGCGGACTTTGCGGCATCAAGTGCCAATTGCCTGGCGGGCACCGGCCGCGGTTTCAACCGCCCGCTACCTGCCGGCCACATCTCCGGCAATATCTCCGGCAACAATTTCGGCAATATCGGCAGTCGTCACAATACCGTCCACTCGCATCCATTCCGCAATTCAAGCGGCAACGCTACAAACGCCAAACACAGCGGCAACGATTTCGGCAATAGCGGCAAGAATTTCGGCAATATCTCAGGCAACAATTTCGGCAATATCGGCAAGGCCGATCAGCCGTCGCCCTACAACACCACCCCGGATCACACCCGGCGTTCCACCACTGGCGCCGCCGCAAAAACGAAATCGCGGCAAAAACGGCAATGGCACTCGCATGCTTCTCCGCTGCACGATTCCCACCTACAACCCGTCCGGCAACATCGGCAAGAATTCCGGCAACAATTTCGGCAATGCTTCCGGCGATATCAGCCAGATGCCAGACGCCAGAGATGTGCCGCCATCCAACCCATCGTATGAATTCAAAATAGCGGCAAAAACGGCAAAGATGCGAATGGCGGTCATCGCCGCATTGCCCCGCACCGCGCCCTATGGTATACTCAGTCTGTCTAACACTTGTGAACAC
>DASVOW010000687.1:0-2550 GCA_036383155.1 Ktedonobacterales bacterium | reverse complement strand
TGTCCTGACGTTCATCGCGGGCTTCGCGAGTGTGGTCTTTGTGCCGCTGGCACAGTGGCTGGTGCAGGCCCAGGGCTGGCGCACGGCGCTGGTGACGCTGGCGGTGCTGCTGGCAGCGGTCACCATTCCATTGCATGCGGTAGTGCTGCGACGGCGACCGGCTGATCTTGGATTAGCGCCTGACGGGATCACAGATGTCTCGTGGGCGCCGCTTGCTCAGGCGGCGCATGGCGACGAGGAAGGAGTCCCGACGAGGGTTGCTCTCCACGGAGCTACGTTTTGGTGGATAGCGACTGCATTTGCGCTCACCATGCTTGCATCGGGCGCGCTAACGGTCCACCTTGTGCCATATCTGATCGATAGCGGCTACTCTCCCGGCTTTGCAGCCAGCATGGTGGGCCTCATCGGCATCATGGCGCTGCCGGGGCGGCTGGTCTTTACGATGCTCGGCGAGTTCATCCCGCGCCGGCTGGTGACCGCCATGCTCTTTTTGCTCCAGGCTGTGGCGCTCCCCGCGCTATTGCTCATTCCAGGCGTTGCGGGTGTGCTGTGCTTCGTCGCGTTGTTTGGCGCTGGATTCGGGGCGGTTACCCCGGCGCGGGCAGCACTGGTCGCGGACCACTATGGATCGACGTATTACGCGCGCATCAACAGTGTACTGGGGCTATTTGTGACCGGGGCGCGGGCCGTCGCTCCCGTCGGAGCCGGTATCATGTACGACCTCCTGGGGTCCTATCCGCCTATTCTCTGGGCGCTTGGCGGCATCTCGCTGCTGGCGGCGGGCACGATTCTGCTGGTGGAGAAGGAATCACACTAGACAGCGGCGACGATGCAGTGCGGCACTGCTTTACTCCGCGGCGAGATGCGACGTGCTCACCTCACTCAGCTGGTCTCTCCGGGGGCGGAGCTGATGGAGCAGTTGCCTGGCTCGTCGGGGTCGTCGGGCTGCCCTGCGAGTAGAGCGTTGCAAGCACGTCGGCTGCGGTGGCAATCATCAGGCGCTTGTTCTGCTCGGGCACTTGGTCCCAGGGAACGCGGGTGCGTTCGCGGGTCTCGTAGTTGAAGACGGGGGCCAAACGCTCGTATGTCTCGTGGAAGAGCTTGGCGACGGATTCAGGGTCGGGCATAAACATCTCGGGCCTCTTTGGGGTGCTGAAGGCGGGCGTGCCGCCGACGAGGTTATCTTTGGCAAGCTGCCTGTAGAACTGGCCGAGCGGCGTAAGCTCAGCGGGGCGGCTGTTTATCGCCGCGAAGTAGAGGTGCTCGTCGAGCGAGGGGCGCAACAGACGTGCCACCTGATAGCGCTTGAAGAGGTTGAAGATGTCTATGTGCTCCGGCAGAGCCTCTTGGCGCGTGACTTCGTAGGTGGGATCGAGACGATACTGAAAGTCCTCCGTTGGGAAGAACTCCGGCAGGCGGCGCAGATCTTCGTCGCTCAGGTCGGGCTTGCAGTGGCGGATGGGAGAGAGGTTGGTGGCGTTCGATTTGTAGATAGGGCGCTGATCCCAGGGTCCCAATGCCTCTTCGACGTAGGCATAGATCGCGGCTGCGGAGACTCGCCCGCGCACATCCGCCGCGCCACCTTTGAGAGCGCCGCGCACCAGTCGCGTGAACATGCCATGTCCATCGACTTCGATGGCAGGCTGATTGGGTCCGGACGCGGCAAGGAGGGTCACGCCGGGGCGCAGATACAGCTGTGAGATGTCGCCGCTTGTATCCGGCTCGCCTGTCGCGCCCGAGTAACAGGCATCGATGATCAAGGTGATCTCGCGCGCTTTGGAGGTTCTCGTCATCTTGATGAGATCGTTCATGAGGAGTCCGGGGCAATTGCGCGTGCTGTCCTGGGTGGCGAGATAGTGGCACTGGTCGGTGACGATGCCATGACCGGAGAAGTAGAAGGCAACATCGCCATCGAAGTCGAGGAGCTCTTCGATGGCGGAGCTCAGCTTGGCGAGACTCACACGCCCATGCTCGACGGTGGAAGGCGTGTCCGCCGTATACACGGTGGTTGACGAATCTGGAGTGCTGAGCAGCAGGCGGCAGTGAAAGTTCGGCTCGGCGTTGGCATGGAGTGCAAGCACCTCGCGCATAGCGAGCGCATCGTCTCTGCACCAATTCAATGGCTGGAGGTAGTCATAGTCATTGATGCCAACCAGGAGCGCGCGGCGGTTCATCGTCATCTTTCCTCTCCACTTTGCGGCTGTGTCAATGAGCGCGCCGCCGCGAGACCTCGCTGTATTTCGTCGCGCCAGAGGTGTCGTTCGTCGTCTGGCTTAGAGCGTGTCGCGTCTGGTGGTTGGTCGAGTAGTGACAGTGCCGCGGAGATGGTCGTTTCGGCCTCGCGGGCTGCCGCCATACGTGCGCGCGGCGTGCTGGCCTGCTTGCCAGTATGCAGCGCGAAAGTGGCGCGGTCGAGGAGGTCGAGCGCGGCGTCGAGCTGCGGATCGTGGGGAATCTCAGGATCGACGAAGTAAACGTCGCCTTTGATTCGGGCAAATATTGGGCTGGACTTAGCGTTCATTGCATCGAACACAATGCGAAAGATTGCAT
>DASVOW010000686.1:0-1786 GCA_036383155.1 Ktedonobacterales bacterium | reverse complement strand
CTGCTCGCATCAGTCTGCTGCTCGCCGTCGGAAGCGCATCGAGAGATAGGCTGCAAGCAACACTGCCATCCCGATGAGGGGGATTGGGAAGTTGATGTCGAAGGCGTCCGAGGCCGGGGGGATGACGACCGCCAACACGATACCACAGATCGGCAGAGCAGCCGCCAGGACGATGAACCCTATCAGGCTCTGCCACGACCTATGCGTGAGTGGCCTCCCGTCCGGCTGGCGAAAGCGAGTGCTGTAGAGGTCAACGGCGAAGGCACAGACCACGCAGAGCAAGCCGAGATCGGCCGCGACAGCCTCCATAGGACCGAGATCTACTGATGAGTGGCGGGAGGACAACTGGGCTACGGCAGACGATAGTGTCGCCAGCGTGACACCTATGGCAAGGAACGCTCGCTCCAAGCCGCTCGCTCCCCGCAAGCGCGGCGGCAAGCGGCGAAAATAGCGCATGGCCTGTTTCTCCTGGCTTGGATTTGGCATCGTGGCATTGGCTGATCTGTTGCTTTGCCCACTATAGCATGCAGTATGGTATCTGAGCAATCGGGGCGCGTAGGCAGTGCGCAGGAGCATTTACACGAGCACACTGGACTGGTTACGAGAGGACGATTGGTACTGGAAACCGAGGTTGCGTAGCCGGGTGGCAAGAGCCATGTTATAATCAAAGGTGGAATTCAATACAGAGCCATCTGACATGTCACGAGCTTGGCATGGGCCATGCGACCGCGCACGTAGTGTCTTCACCCCCGCATGATGGGGAAGGCTGCGTAACCGTTGCGTCGGGCCGCGACGCGAAAAGGTGATTTCCGCGCCTGACATCGAGCAAGCTCGCGAGAAGGGACCATTCGCACGATGAGTATCAACGCTCCCAAGCGCGGCAGAGATGTGCCGATGCTCTCCACCACACCTCGCCAGGGGGAATATATCGCCGGGCAGCAGGAAGGCAACATTGTACTGACCTCGCTGGCCGATATGGTGCAGTGGGCGCAGAATTACGCGCGCAGCCGCTCGATCTGGCCGCTGGGCTACGGGCTGGCGTGCTGCGCCATTGAAATGATGGCCGCGGCCCAGGCGCACTACGACCTCGCGCGCTTCGGCTCCGAGGTCTTCCGCTCCAGCCCACGGCAGGCCGACCTGATGATCGTCGCCGGCACGGTCTGCACCAAGATGGGCCCGCGCCTCGTGCGGCTCTACGAGCAGATGCCCGACCCGAAGTGGGTGCTGTCTCTGGGGCAGTGTGCTACGTCGGGCGGCGAGTTCTACGACAGCTACTACACGGTGCAGGGCGTCGACACGCTCGTGCCGGTCGATATCTATGTGCCGGGCTGCCCACCGCGCCCGGAGGCGCTGATCGAGGGCATTCTCAAGCTGCGTGAGAAGATCGAGAAGCAGGGCCTCAAGATCAAAGGCGAGGACTAGGCGAGGACTAGAGGAGACACAAGCCGATGCGAGGCATCCTCCAGGGATTGGGCGTGACCCTGAGCCACCTGACGCGGCCCAAGGTCACCCGTCTCTATCCGTATGAAAAACGCAACCTTCCCGAGCGCAGCCGTGGCTTGATCCAGCTTATCCAGGAGGAGGGGCAGGATACGCCGTTTAACCTCAAGTGTGAGGCGTGCCTGCTCTGCGAGAAGATCTGCCCGCCGCGCGCCATCACGATCGAAGCGCGCCCCACGCTGCGCTTCCGCGAGCGGCCCTGGTTCTCCAACACGGCGATAGCAGGCTTCTACACGCCACGGCTCTCGCCCTACGCGGTCGACTATCCGTACCGCAAGGAGTCGCC
>DASVOW010000685.1:0-7376 GCA_036383155.1 Ktedonobacterales bacterium | reverse complement strand
GGACGATGTGGCGCTGCTCAATGGTGAGCTGGGCGCCGCGCTGGCACACACGTATCTGACGCGGGACGGAGATGGCTATCGCCTGGGGTGGCGCGGCCTGGACGAGCAATTGGACGCTCCACTCTGGCGCGTGACGCGCTCCGCCGCCGACCTCCTCACGAGTCCGCTGCGGACAAAGATTCGCCTCTGTGCCAACGAGGCGTGTGGCTGGCTCTTCATCGACGAAAGCAAGAATGCCAGCCGGCGCTGGTGCTCGATGGCGCTCTGCGGCAGCCGTCTCAAGATGCGCGACTACTACCGTCGCAAGCAGGGTCGCCCAACGACTGTGGGGCAGTCCGAGGCATGAAGGTCCATAGCATGCGCGTGCTCTGGCAGTTCTTGTCGCGCATCATACGAGCCAGCCACCGTGGAGGTAGTAGCCCAAGAGCAGCGCCTGGAGCGCCCAGCCGCCACCGAGCAGCAGCGCCTGGAGCCATGGCAGGCGCTCCACCCAGCGGCCCAGCACGAGCCACAGGGGCACGGCGGCGGTGATATAGCGTCCGCTGCCTAGCACCACATTGGGGAACTGGACGTTCACGACGGGCTGCGTCACGCACATCGCCACGATTGCCGCCAGATAGAGGGTGTAGACGAGGGGGAGCGGACGCACCGCGCCGAGGCGAGTGAGCCAGGCCAGCCAACGCACGCCCATCAGCCGTTCGCGCCAGCGCCGGCGCAGGGGGATCTGCCAGGGCACGGCGAAGCAGATGAGGAAGAGCGTCACGAGCGCGAGGGGGATGGCGTCTACCAGCACGCGCTCGACCCGATAGCTGAGTGGCGTCGTCGCCGTGATCTGGCGCCAGAGCAGCGCCACCGTCTGCCACAGCGGCAGGGAGACATGGCCGAACTCGGCGTGCTGGCGGTTGAGGTAGGCCAGCGCATCGCCGGCGACGAGCCAGTACATCGCCAGGAGCAGCAAGACGGCCAGCACCGGCGCTTCGAGCACCCAGATGGTGGTGAGCGTGCGCGGCCATGTGCAAAGGCAGTTGTAGAGCATGCCATAGATGCGGGCGGCGAGTGCGCGCCACATGGAGATCAGTCGCTTCGCTCGCCGTGCGGCTGGCGGCCGCTCGAAGAGGCTCGGGTGCAGTGTCTCCCTGCGCGGCCACTGTGCGAGGAAGTAGCCCACGGCCAGCGGCGGGACGAGCGCGAATCCGCTGATGCGGGTGAGGATCGCCAGGAAGGTGCAGGTGGCGGCGAGCCGCCATCGCTGGCTGCGCGCGCCGTAGAGTGTCCACGTGGCGAAGCAGAGAAACAGGCCGTCGGTCCAGGGCGCGCTGAGGAAGAAGGCCAGGGGATAGGCCGAGAGCGCGAGCAGTGTGTAGGGGGCGGCGCGCGGGGACGCGTGCGCGTCGTGTTGCGCGAGGAGCGCCAGCCCAAGGAAGGCGGCGAGCAGCGCGGCGTTGGCGATGATGAGGGCGACCAGCGCGGCGTGCTGTTGGCCGAGCAGGAGCGTGCCGCCGTGTATCAGCAGTGGGTAGAGCGGAAAGAAGCTATCGTCTACTTTGTTGGCGCGGGTGTAGCCTTCGGCGGCGATGCGCAGGTAGAAGGTCGTGTCGAATTGCGCCCAGGCATGCACCAACTCGCGCGGCTCGAGGCGAGAAGTGAGCGATTCGCCGCCGCCGAAGACGAGCGCAGTGAGGGTGACGGCGGCGTAGACGAGACGTGTGACGAGCCAGAGGAAGCCTGCCTGGAGCAGCACCCGCGACGTGACTCGGCGGCGCACCTGCTGCTCGGGCGTTGTCGGTGCGCGGAGATGCGAGAGGATGGCTGTACCGAAGGCGGCGGTGAGGAATGCGGCAGTGGGGTGTTGCCGACGCGGGGGCGCTGCCACGCTTGTCCGTGGCGGCGGCGTCTGTATCGCCATAGTCGTGCACCCCTCTTATCTCATCGCCGCTCCTCCGTGAGTCGGAGTATAGCATTATGCGGTTGGCTTGTGGAGATGGGATTGTATTGCATACACGCACAACGGGAGCTGTCTGTAATGGTGTCTTTGCGGGTGATCGTGATGAGGGTAATGCGCCGTTGGTCGGGTGGTGTGTCGCGGACTGGTTTGCATTGGACGCCGGCTACCACGGATGGTCAATAGCGGAATACAGGAGGGTCGGGGCTGCATAGGGAGCGGGCCAGAGCACAACGCGATACTGATCCTGGCCGTCTTGCATATACTCGTCCACCGTTTCGACGCCACCGGCATAGACGCGCGCCCGGTAGGTGTCAGGCAGCAGGGCGAAGCGAGGACTCACATCAATGTCATCCTCAGCGGCATGCACCACCACGCACCCGGTAGGTACTTCGATGCTCGCCTCCGCTACGTTGTCCCAGCCCGTGAGGATGTCGTCCGGTTGATTGCTACGCACGATGACTTCAAGCTGCACCTCCCCGTACCATCGCGCAGTAAAGATGCAGAGCGTGCCAGGGGTCACTCCCAGATGGCGGGCGAGCGCATCTTCATCGTACCAGGTGTCGGTGCTCCAGGTGATGTCGAGGTTTTCGAGGCGCTGATCGTAATCACAGTCCTCAAGGAAGAACTGATTGTGATCGACGGTGATATCGAGTTGGTACGATGCGATGATGCTCTCCTCTGCTGACATGCCTTACTCCCGACTCGCATCGCCGTGTCGCTTGTCGTTATTGCGTGGGGTATGGCTCGCCTCAGGCAAAGTCTACAATGGGACCCGGTTGCGTGACAAGCAGAGGATACGAATGAGCCGGAGGCTCAATCAGGCTCCGGCTGATTTCCTATCGCCCGTGTGGATGCTCCATACTGGAGATCACTGCGGACAGATATAGTACGTCTCTGGCGTTGTGGCCGGGGGAATCTGCGCGAGCATGGACGGCGTGTTGCAAGCGGCGCCGGTGAAGGTGCGGGCGACCGGCGCGGCGAGGAACGGGTCTGCAGTATAGCCGCCTACAGCTGGTGGATGATCCACCTGGTAGCTGATACCGAACGCATAAGTGCCCACCATATCGGGTACAGAGACCGCGACCGCGAAGCTCAAAGTGTGGCCTGGAGCAAGGGTGACAGGCAGCGGGCCAAGCGAGGGATTGTCAGGCGTTGGACTGAAGCCGACCTGTGTGGCGACGACGCTCGTACCTTCCCGTGCTCCTGATGGAAATGTTGCCTGGACCTGCTCTTCGGTGGCTACGCCGCCACCGCAGCCTCCGCTGTGCGCGTTGTTGGGATGCTGCCGGGAAAAGGCGCCGTCGCACCCAGGCCATACGGTGACCTGGCTGGTGTAGGGCGTGAGGGAGGCGATATTGACGGAGACGCTCTGGACGACGTGTGTCGCGGAGATGGAGCCGTTGCAGATGGATGCGACGAACGATACGCGACGTGTAGAGCCGCTCAGCACACCAGGATTAACCGGAGTTGTCCCTGGAAACTGGCCGGATCGCAGGGCGTTGTTGGAGTTTTGTGTGGAGACCTGTAGTGGCTTGAGCGGTGTCTGATCAGGTAGTTGTACGGATGGATAGCCCAAGAGCAGAGTAGGTTTGGCGATCAGCATGTCTTTTGCCTGCGTCACGGTGTTCAGGTCTGCCTGGCTCAGGCCGCAGCGGGCGAAGAAGGCGGGATCGAGGTTGGGATCGACGGTGGGCGAAGGTGTGGAGGCTATGGTCGTGGTGGTGGGGGCATAAGCCGTCGAGGTGGATACCTGCCTCCCGCATCCCGCGGCGGCGAGAGCGATAAGGAGGAGTAGCGCGAACAGAGTCGGTGGGCGCCGGATTGCTTCCATGGAGTGCTCCATTCCTGTGGGCGGTCAGGTGTGGTCATCCGCGCCATACGTGCGGTACGCGAGGTATGGCATGGGCCTTAGCGCAGCCATTGTACCAAGCAACTCGGCTGCTGTCTATGAGTTGGATCACATGTGTGAGAGATAGCCTCGGTCTGCGCCGCCAAGGCTTGCGGCGATAGCGGCAACCTGCGTGGCATTGAACTTTGGGGGCAAGGCGGAAGGTGTTTTCACCGGTTTGGGGTGGGAGTGATGGAATAGAGATGTACGGAGGACAGTTCCGCCGAATAGCGGCGCTTCGTGTAGCGGGCTCACTCTCTCTAGCGTTATGTGTGTGTGTGGTGGCTGCTTCCAGCTCCCTATTATCAGGCAGGAGGAACACGGTGGACACTCAAAAGGCCGGCTATCGTACTATCGACGAGTATATCGCGACCTTCCCTGAGAACATACAGGCAAAACTGCAAGCACTGCGGGCAACCATTCGAGCCGCCGCACCGGACGCGGAGGAGCGCATCAGCTATGCAATGCCCGCGTTCGCGCAGAACGGCATTCTCGTCTATTTTGCGGCCGCGAAGAATCACATCGGGTTTTATCCAACGTCGAGCGGGATTGCGGCATTTCAGGATGAATTGTCCGCGTATGAAGGCTCAAAGGGCGCGGTGAGATTTTCCAACGACCAGCCGCTGCCACTGGACCTGATAACCAGAATCGTCAAATTTCGCCTTGCCGAGAGCCTCGCCCGGGGCGCGGAAAAGGCGCAGAAGAGTAAAGTGTGAAGGCATACCCATCGCGTGCCCGGCCAACATCGAGCGGACGCGATGCCTGATCGGTGATGTGCTGTTCCTGCACTATTTGGCAGTGATCAGGAGCGGGGTGTCAGAACGGGCGGTCGCGCGGCTGCCCGTGAGGCGCACTGTTACAACGAGATCGTAGGTGCCGGGCGCGAGTGACTGCGGCAGCGAGAAGTTGTTCTGCATAGTGAGTCCCGACCCATTTCCACCTCCTCCGCCTCCTTCACCCGGCGTGAGATTGCGCCGAGGCGGCGCGTCGACCGTGCCGGCTGTGATGGCTGATTGTAACTCTGCACGCGACGGAAATCGCCCGTAGAGCGCGATTTCATAGCTCTCTTTATGAGAGGGAGCATTGGACTGATACATGGGCTCGAGCCCGACGATGACGCTGATGGGGTCACCGGGATGGACCTGCTCTGGGGCACTCACCGCGATCTGGGTTGAAAGAAAGGCTGGCTCGGTCTGCACGGCAGTAGCAGTGGGTGTAGGGGGTACGCTGCTGGTACACCCACTAAGCAGTAGCACTAGCAGAGGCACCGCGCAGGCGAGAGGGCGAGACGAGCGATCCAGCTGCAACATGACGCATCCTCCTGATGGCTCTTTGAATCTGGCGATTAGTTGATGGGTGCACGAAGATGGATTGCGGGCATTGCAGAGCAGGCGGCGCGAGACTCCTTCGCGAGTGTGCCTCCATCAGCATACGGGCAATACCAGGATAGCATAGGGGCCGTGTTGAAGCAAGGCAGCGGAGGATGTTGCTGCATCAGCGCTTAGCGTCACATGATGTCAACTCCTACGCGTCGATCACAGTGATGATGATGGCGGTGATCCGCGAGGCGCTAAGCGGGGCGCAGTGCTGTCGAAGTCTATTCTGATCGCCCATATCAGAGCGTTCTTTGAGCAGTTGGCGCGGTATTTGCGCGCTGTCCACACGCGGAGTGCATGACCCTCGATACCCCTCGCCACGTCTGGAAAGGAATGGCGCTGGCGCCGATATATTCATCTGACTGTGACAGCAACATGGTGGCGACAGATGGCTGCGTAGTGCGACAGCGTGGACAGACGCCCTATTAGGACAGCGGATCTCGCAGAAGAGGGAGCAAGGGGCTATGAAAGCGTTTGTGATGCGGGAGATCGGCAAAGTTGGCTTTATGGAGAAGCCCATTCCCCAGCCTGGGCCAGATGATGTGATCGTGAAAACGACGCGCGGGCTGATCTGCACGTCTGACTCGCACACGGTGCGCGGCGCGATTGGCCAGCGCGAGAACCTGACGTTGGGGCATGAGGCGGTCGGCATCGTGCATGAGATCGGGAGCAACGTCAAGCTGTTCAAGCCGGGCGACCGTGTGCTTGTCGGTGCGATTACTCCCGATTGGGGTGATCCGGCGTCACAGGCCGGCCATTCGTCGCAGTCGGGCGGGCCGCTGGGCGGATGGAAGTTCTCGAATACCAAGGATGGCGTCTTCGCCGAATATTTCCATGTCAACGAGGGCGACGCCAACATGGCGAAGATTCCCGACAGCGTCTCGGATGACGCGGCGGTGTACTGCTGCGACATGCTCTCCACCGGCTTCATGGGCGCGGAGAACGGGAATGTTCCCATCGGCGGCAGCGTCGCGGTGTTTGCCGAGGGGCCGGTCGGGCTGATGGCGACCGCTGGGGCAAAGCTGCGCGGCGCCGGCCTGATCATTGGCGTGGAAGCCGTGCCGAAGCGGCAGGAGCTGGCGCGGCAGTATGGCGCGGATGTCATTGTGGATTTCACCAAGGAGGACGCCGTCGCGCGCATCCTCGATCTCACCGGTGGCCTTGGGGTCGACACCGCTATCGAAGCGCTGGGCGCGGACAGCACCTTCCAGAACTGCATCAAGGTGACGAAACCCGGCGGCGTGATCTCGAATACAGGCTATCACGGCGAGGGTGAGTTTGTGCATATTCCGCGCATCGAGTGGGGCGTCGGCATGGCGGAGAAGACGATCGCCACGGGCCTGTGCCCAGGCGGGCGGCTGCGCATGGAGCGCCTGCTGCGCATCCTGGAGATGAAGCGAGTGGACCCCACCGCGATGACCACTCACACCTTCGCATTCGACGACATGGAGCGGGCGTTTGAGGTGATGGATAAGAAGCTCGACGGCGTCATCAAGCCGCTCATCACCTTCGGCTGATTCCCGCTACACTGCTCTCTGAATGCCGGACGGCTGCCGCTTCTCTCCCGCTGGGACGCGGTATCGCAGAGGAAAAGTGCGGGCCATCGCTTACGAGCGGTGCCCGCCTTTTCCCGCTCACGACGACTCTTCTCCTGCTTGATCGCAGGCATGCTCCGAAGCCGATTGGACGAGAAAAACAGGGTGGGTCAGCACTTCGCGCTCAAATTCTTCGAGCGAAGAGTGCTCGGTGACGCCCAGGTACGGGAGGACGAAGAGCGCGCGGTACATGCGAAAGATCACGGCGGGCACGCCTGGGGGACCAGAGCGCAACGCTTCCCGAAAGACGAGGGCCGCGGCTGCTGGCGGAAGCTCGATGGCATGAATGGTTTCGCTCTGCCGTCTGCTGGTAAGTGTTGCCACACCTGCCGCCGCTCGGAGGTTGCGTACCCAGTTCACGACTCCATACGTGGCGACCAGATAGTGTTTCTGATCCTGAACAAAAATGGCAAGCGGGGTCACAATGGGCCTGCCACTTTTTCGTCCGCGAACCGTGAGCAGTGAAAAACTCCACAGCTTGATGCCCAAGCGCAACAACGACGTGGTCATGATGTTGTTGATGCGCACGAACGTATTGACTCGATAGGGCTTTGCCATACGATTCTTGCCTC
>DASVOW010000684.1:0-6496 GCA_036383155.1 Ktedonobacterales bacterium | reverse complement strand
CCCATCTCTTTGGCTTTATCGACCGAGGCGACGAGCAGACGTATCTTGATGCTGAGGAGTTGCACGTCGGCGAGGTAGATGGTGATGTCGCCAGCGATAACAACGCCTTTGTCCAGCACACGTTCGAGGATGTCGGCGAGATTGCTGGTACTGCCGCTCGAGCTCAAGTAATTGCGCCCGCTGCCAGAGCGCTGCACCTGGCCGGATGAGGGCTGATTCTGTCCATCTGCGGAGTACATTGGGTTATCTCCAGCTCATGCCTCGAGTCGGATGTCGACCGTAGCACTCGCAACTATCATTACATCAGGTCGCCGAGCGGGCCCAGGTTGAGATTGAGGTCTTCGTCGCTCAGGCCAAATGTCTCTTTCAGCTCTTCCATCTTGTGCTCTAGCTTCATGAAGGTCTCGCCCAGACGTTCAATCTGGTCCTCGCTGAGCGAGCCACCTTCTATTCGCCTGAGCGCCTGCCGTTCGAGGAGCTGGCGGATCAGCTCGATCAGCGTGAGCACAAGCTTCGCCAGACCTTGCTCCACGTTGGACTGGTCGGCGTTAATTCTGCGCGGCAAGCCAGCGTTTACCTGGGCATACTGCCCGGCAAACTCGCGCAGGCTGTCGAGATCGCCGTCGAGACGGCGCATTGACGCGAGCGATGCGTCCAAATCGTCAGTAGTCACTGCAGTTGTTCCAACCGCTCATAAAAGCTCAAAGCAGTGTGATACATACCCTGCGTCTCCAAGAACCGGGCCAGCGCGATCATTTCTTCGGCTGCTCGGCGCGACTCCGATGTACGCGGATACTCTTGCAGGAGATGCTCGTAGATGTGAACGGCGCTGTAGATCTGGCCGTTCGCTCGTGCTGATTGAGCTAACTGGAGCATGGCGGCGCGTGCGGCACCTGCTGGATCTTGTGCCGCACTGGGTAGATTGGATCCTCCCGATGTCATCAATGCTCTCCTCATATCCTCATGGTGTACTGTCCCCGAGGCTCGTCTCACCAGTCAATAATGCGGCAAGCGTAGTGCGATGGTCGCGGGATTGCCCTGAACGGGTGGTGAAACTATAGGGAGGCCAGGGGCCGGTTACTAAAAGGCACAGATCCGGTGCGCCCATGCGCAGATCCTCGCAGACGCGGCGAAAGACAGCCTCTCCATCGGGCTGCAGCAGGTGGGCCGAACGCAGCGCGAGCCGTGGCGCCGGTCGCAACGTGTAGCGGCTCTCGATAACATAGGGGCGCAGAGCGGCATCCACGCGTTGCGCGAGGCGCCGTGTATCTTTGGCGCCACGTGACTCGCCAGCGTAGCGCGCGAAACGAGACGCGAGATATTGTGCGCCCGGACCTGACGAGTCGCGCAGGGGCACAGGTAGCTCAGGTATCGAGCCGCCTCCATCCGCATGAGGTGCGGCTGCGCCTGGCTCGGGCGCAGCCCACAGCGCCGACAGCCCCATTTCCAGCTTGTCGCCAACGCGCGCAAGGTCGGCCTGCAAGATCGCGGCTCGCGCGGCGAGTATCCGGGTAAGCGCAGTGACATCGGGGAAGATGGTCCCGAAGCGCACCGGGAGGGCAGGAGCAACGCGCCGGATTGCCTCAACGACAGTTTCGTGCCCCAACAATTGTGCTGGTGATGCGTCTACCGATGGCTCTTTGATGCGGCTCACCGCGGCAGCAATGGCGCCGGATGGTATGAGCGTGACAGGCGCATCGCCGAAGCCAGTGAGTGTCTGCGGGAGCACGGCATCGGCACTCAAGATGGCGTAGACGTACCAGCGGGTCGAATTGTCGTTAGGCATTGCTATCCTCGTCCAATGGCAGCAGGTCTGATCCGGAGCGGAGCAGATTGACGCGCTCGGCGGGGCCAAGCAGCACATTGAGAGCGAGGACGATCAAATCGACATCGGCCACGGAGATAGTGACATCGCCGGTGAGGACGACACCGCGATCGATGAGGCGGTCGAGAAGATCAAGAAGCGTAGCGTTGTCAGCGTCGCGGGTGGATGGACTCATGATGCTGACTCCTCAAGTGACCCGACGAAGCTATACGGCGGCCACGGACCACTGTACTCGCAGCGTAGCCCTTCGTTGCCCGCAGTGAAGCGCTGGATCGCATCAAGGAAGGATGTGGACTCCGGGCGCCCTACCAGGAATGAAGCGCGAAGGATCTCGATTTCTTCATCCAATTTGGCCGCTTGCCTCGGTTGCCCCGCGACGGACACATCAGCGGCATGGCGAGCCAGCGCGTCGAGCGCCACGTGAGCCAGATCGGCAAGCGATTGTCCTGTTACCTCGACGAGCAGGTTGGCAAGCTGGCGCTTCAGCATATATGCCTTGCCGGGCGTGGCGGTCGCCAGCTCGTCTTCCACGTGACGCACTCGAGGATCGTTCCTGGCCAGGCGCTCACGGACGAGCGATGGCTGGGCGTAGATATGTACACCCCATTCATCGCAATTCCGCAGACGGTGGAGCTGGTCAAGCAGCGACTCTTGTTGCTGGCGCAGCGCATGCCTGAGGTCGTCCTCCTGTGTGTACACGCATCCGAACTTGGATGGTAGAATCGTGCGCTGGCGATGGACCGCAGCGATGAGATCGTTGTGCTCGAGGACCATTGTCTCGAGTTGTTGGGCGGTGCGCAGGCCCATACCGAGTTTCCCGTCTTCGGCTGGGACGAGCGTCACCATGCGCACGATAGCCGCGAGATCTCCCTCCCGGAGGAGACGAGCTGGCTCGGATGTCGCCGAGCCGGCTGACGTATCTGTATCTGGCAGCGGGAGCGAGATGTCTGTGTCGTGCTCGCATTGGATGATGCCGTAGAGATACCATCCTCGCGCTGCTCCGCTGGCATCAGGTCCGCCCTCGGCAGCCGCTGGTGCAATGGTGTGATCGTGGTCGCGCTGGTCGTTCACGTGCGCTCCACCTCCGTATTCGTTATATCCATGCCGCCAGTGTCATTCGCATGGTGAACGGGATCATGGGAACCGCTGAACGTAGCGTTTCGAAGCGCGATGTCGACGAAGTTGTAGGGGGCCAGCGGACCCGCATACCGGAAGATCAGACGCCCAGCGCTTACCTCAGCGAGCTCACGTATACGCTCGTCGAAGGCGGGCACGCGATCCCGCTTCACCAGGAAGGCAGCGTTCAAGATCATCATGTCGTTGATAATCCTGTTGACTCGTGAGTCGGCGGCCAGCGGCTGCAGGCTGGCGAGCAGTGCTACAGCTTCGCGCTCGCGCCGCTGCTCAATGCTGGCAGCAACGAGCTCGCCGAGAGCGATGCGGTCGTAATAGGCTGTATCTTGCGGCTGCGCTGCGATAGCATCGCGCATCCGGCGGATGCGCACATCCTCCTCGGTGATGTCGGCGAACAGGCGCTCGCGCTCCCATAACACCATGACGCCCATTTCTACGTGGCCGCGTATGCGATCAAGCTGGCTAAGGAGCTCGCCGTGCAGAGGGCGGAGAAGGTCCTCTCGAATGGCCTTGTCGCTCGCGGCAACGGTGCCGAAGCTGCACGGGAGTACGTCCACGCGGGACATGACTTCCGCAATCACGCGCTCATGAGTCAGGATGTTCTGCCGGGTGATGTCGAAGCGTCCGACAGACATATCGCTGACGACGGCTGCCAGCCCATCGCTCGTCACGATGCGCGGCGGCTTTTGCTGATCGCCGATGCTGGCTGCTTTGAGCGGTTGCTTACCCTTCGCCAGGGGATGCGCAGGGGCTATGCAATAGATGTAACTGCCAGCAGGTGCGGCCGTTGGATGTGTGCCCATTGCGCGTCTCCTCGCGGGGTACGTCAGTCCCATTAGGCGGGCAAGAGGGCTTGGCGCTGCTCATCCCTACGCGCTCGATTTTCTTGAAGCAGACGATTGACGATTTCTTCGATGCGAGATTGAGGAACCTGGAAGTGGTTTGCTACGTCCGACATCGGCACACCCTCTGGGTGCTGCTGCAGGTAGCGCAAGACGTCGTCTTCTGACGGGCCCTGCGGAGCCGCCACCTGCTGTTGGGCTGGGGCTGACTGCACCGCTCCTTGTGGCCGAGCGGCGAGCTGGGTCGCACCGATGGCCTCAGCATATTTGAGGTACGTGTCGACAGAGGCGATCACCACGCGCGCCTCGATGGTGAGTAATTCGATGCCGACGAGCGAGACGCGGACCCAGGCGTCTATCACAATGCCCTTATCAAGGATACGGTCGAGGATCTCAACAAGGCCCCCGCTACTGCCGGCTCGCTGCATGTTGCCGCCGCGCGTCGTCGAGACTGCCATACTTCACTCCTCCCGAATAAATCCACCCAAGCACATGTATGTAAGCCATATGTGGTGCTGGACAGGCGGTGGCGATCACGATCGATCGCTTGCCACGTGGCGGATATCGTCATCGTGGAACACGCTGTGGAGGAAATCCTTTCTCATTGCCCGGACGGAGCCGACAAGGTAAATACTGCGTGCGTTGCGCGACTTCTGAGTGGCATAGCCACTGAAGCGCACAATACCTCGTCTCCTCCACGATGCACTCGCCGCGAAACAGCTCTCCTTGTGCAGCACAATGGCACGATCTCACATGACGCAATATCCATACCGTGGCGTTGAGCAAGGACGATCCGGACATAGGGTTAGGAGCTACCGAGGCAGCGACTGGCGGCGGCACAGGTTGTGCCGAAAGTCCTCCCAGAGCGATTGACCAGTTCTTCTTCTCTTCGCGATTTGCTGTGCGTGGAGTGGGTGGGACCGGGCGATACACTGGGAAGGATGAAAGGAGCGTCACCATGTCAGAGACAACTTCGAGTGGATTGGGTGAGAAGGCGCAATCACTGGTTGGTGATACTGCCTCAGCAGCACGCGATATCGCAGGGCAGACAGCGACTACCACGGGGCAGACGCTGTCGCACGGCATGGACACCGCGATGGATAGCATGCAGCAGATCAGGCAAAGGCTGGAGGATGCTACACAGAGACTGCCGAGTGCACCAACTTCGAGCCGGCTAGCCTGGCGGGTAGGCCGGTGGCTGGGGCGTGTCGAGGGGGTGATCTGGCTCGGATCGAAAGGCGTGGGCATTTGGTGGGGGCAGACGAAGAAGCGGCTGCAGCACCAGCCGCCCAATGAGCGCGCGCGCATGTTGGTGCAGTGGGGACCATCTGTAATTGCCACTGCCTGGCTCTCAGTGCAGGTGTGGAATCGTCTGCGTGGGTCAGGCACGAAGTAGTGGGGAGACGGTTGAGGGCGCGGATGCTGACCATTGCCTACCAACCTCTCCATCGACGCTGCGGAGCCGTGAAAGGAGGCTAGTGTGGAAACGAACTTCACTGTATCAGAGGGCCAGCAGACGCGCCACGAATACGCGCCTTCGAGCGATATGACATCAGCCGAAGGCTTGCAAGCGCAACTGGCAAATGTGCTCCAACCAGTACTCGCGAAGGTGCAGCAGCAGCTTACCCAGACGGCGCGGTCGCAGATCGATGCGGCATTCGAGCCAATGCACGAGGCGAAACTGCGGCAGGTAGACCTTCTGGTTGCTTCGCTGCGGGTTGCACTCATGGGAGAGGTAGACCGGGCACTCGATCCGGTGCGCGCGGGCTGGCGCGAGCATGTCGAGCGGGAACTGCTGCATCCTATGCAGATGGCACTGGACGAGTGGATCGACCGGACGTTACAGCCGTTGTTCACTGGAGCAGGGGGAAAAGAAGCTGGCCACGGCACAGACGGTCAGGAGTCGAGAAAGACGCCCACAGATGAGGGGGTGTCTGGGAATACGCATCAGGAACTCGCGCAGACCGAATCCGCGGTCGAGGCGGAGGGTGGCGGCAAGAAGCCGGGGCGACGCGCAACGTCTCGCAAGGCAGCAGCACCGCCCAAACGCCCAACTCCTGACCAGCCTCCCAAACCAGGCTCGACAGCGCGATCGTCGATCGGGCCAGCTACCACGCGTTCGTCTGTCGGCCCACCAACCACGCGGTCATCGGTGGGGAAATCGACGGCTCGGTCATCGGTCCCCCCATCCACGACGGGGTCTTCCACGAGAAAGTCATCCAGGCAGAAATCCGTGCTTGACGCGAATTCGGACGCACGGGAGCGTGGTCAACAGTAGAGCAGGGTACTGCGCAAGCGCTGGCTCCAAGATGCGGACGCGACATGACATGTCATGTCGCGCAACTCTCCGCTCCTGGTATGTTCCTTGCAACCGAAGATGGCAGTGGGGCGCTTATGCGCTGACACTATCTCAAGGACACTGCGGGCCGGCAACAGGTGAAACACTTTTGGGCGATCGTCGGTGTTGGACTGTATCACGATTGAAGAAGGGGAAGGAACGAGATGAGCGAGAACATAGCCCCGATGGGAGACGTGCAACAGCAGGTAGGCCAGTTGACTGACACAGCACAACAACAGGCAGGACAGGCGACACAGGCAGTGCAAGGTGCCGCGGAAGGTGCGGTCACTGGTTTGCAGCAACAACTCACACAGGCCATACAGCCGATCCTGGCGAACCTGCAGAAGCAGATCACAC
>DASVOW010000683.1:0-7818 GCA_036383155.1 Ktedonobacterales bacterium | reverse complement strand
GATCTGCTTGATCGTGTCGCCGAACTGGTGCCGCAGCCCTGCGTCAGACTGTTGTGACATCAGCGGATGGTCCCACGTATGCACCGCGATTGCGAAGTTGTCGTGCCACTCGCGTTTGAGCAGGTCCGGCCATTGCTGGATATACTGCCCTTCGACAAAGAAGGTCGCGGGGGTGTGCGTCCTCTCCAGGAAATCGAAGATCGGCGGGCTGGTGTCCGGCGTTGGCCCGTCATCGAACGTCAGCGCAATCTCCTTCGGCGCGGCGCCCGTCCAGCCTGGGCGCACGCCCGTATAGAGCAACTGCGGCTGAGGAGCGGGCGCGTGGGGCGTGCAGCCAAGCGCGGCATTGCGCGCCGCATCAGGATCGGGGACGGGAGTGGCAGTTGGTAGCGGTGTCATCGCGCTCAGTGCATGGTTTATGCCCGATGCCTGCACGACGCTTGGCTGCGGCCGTTCACCGCAACCAGCGAGCGACACCATCATCAGCGCGAGCGTCAGCGCCAGCGACACCACCATGCCGACCCCGCGCGCCTCCAACGGTCTTGCAGTATGCCTCCTGTCGCCACTCTGTACGCCGTGCGTGAGTTGTTTCCCGTTGGATGACATAGACACCCCTCCTTCCGCCCTCGACCACAAAACCGCAACGAGCATAGCGGATACTTGCCCGCCACGCAAGCGCTCCGCCCAATCTTCCTTCCAAGGCTATATCTGGCGTCTCGGCTTCGAGTCAGCTAGAGTAATACTCAGCACTACACACGCATGCTCCCCATCAAGCGTGACAAGTGCCCTACCAACGAGCTATCAGCAGAGATGTGGCAGAGATTATGCTTGCACACGTGGCATAATGAGGCTCGAGAGGCGCTTGTTCAGCACACAATGGCGTTGGTTGCGCGTGGATGGAGGCGGGCAATGCAGGATGTTCTCCCCACAGAAGCTGCGGATCTTGAGTTGGAATCGTCTGATGCCCAGGAGGTCGAGCCAGGAGTATGGCGTGTGCCGCTACCGCTACCCTTCGGTGCGCACACGGTGAATGCCTATCTGCTGCGCGGCGCGAATCCCCGCGACGGCTGGCTGCTGATTGATTGCCCCCTGGCAACCTCGCTCGCGGAGGACACTCTACAGCAGGCCCTGGCGCGGGCCAGGATCACGCCTGCCGATATTGCTGCCATCGTGCTCACACATGCTCATCCCGATCATCTCGGTGCGGCTGGTGAGTGGCAACGCCGTAGCGACGCGCCCGTCTACCTTCATACAGACGAGGCCGATGATCTCGTGCCGCTCTGGCAAGATTTCTCGAATAGCGCCTTCCTCGATGCTGGGCGCGCGCTCGTCGCGCACGGCATGCCTGCTGAGGAAGCCCAGGCGCTCATAACGCGCGCCGTCCAGGTGCGCAGCCTGCTCGTCCCACCGCAACAGCCGACACTTCTGGAGCATGGCCAGCGCCTCACTCTGGCTGGCGCGACCTACACCGTCCACTGGACACCCGGCCACAGCGATGGGCATATCTGCCTGCTGCGCGACGATGGGCTGCTGCTGGCCGGCGATGCGATACTGCCCGGATTGCGCCCGACCATCGGCTGGTATCCCTGGTCGCGTCCCGATCCGCTGGCCGATCAGTTCGCCTCGCTCTCCGCCCTGGGGCAGTTGACCGCCCGGCGCGTCCTCTCCGGCCACGGCCAGCCCTTCAGCAACCTGCGTGAACGGGCGGATGCGCTCTACGGCTCCTACACGCGCGAGCTTGCCACCATTGCTCTCCGGCTGGCCGCTGCGCCCGATGGGTTGACAGCCTATGCCCTCGCCAGCACACTCTACGCCGCGCGCTGGCATACGCTGGAGTCGCGCCTGATCGCAATGGCGGAGATCGTCGCGCGCTTGGAGCATCTCAACGCCATCGGGCGTGCCGAGCGCAGCGCCGACGGCGATGGCATGTTGATCTACCACCGGACACACGAAACCTCGCAGCTGCAGGCACGTGTCAGTTGATCTCTGCGTGCCCCATCGCCTGTCGCGCTTGCCCCATACTGCTGCCGCGCTTCGCACCTGTCTGCCTCTCCGGCAGCAATGTCGCGCATCGCCGCCCATCCGCATCTCCACGTCCATAGGCGTTGGAGATGTGTAGCCGGGGGTATGCTACAATTTGCCACGCAAGAGGGAGGCAGTGAGTGGGCGAGCAATCCGCAGATCGAGCAATAACCATTGACCAACAGCGCGTGATCGAAGCAGTGAGCGCTATCCTGCGCGACACCAATATCCCTGGCGCCGCCGTCGCGCTCGCCCAGGATGCAGGCGGCCTATTCGCGGCTGGCGTGGGCTTCACTGACCTCGCCCGCTCCTCACCAATGCCCGCCGACGCGCAATTCTACATCTACAGCATCACAAAAGTATTCCTCGCGACGGCCACCCTGCAGCTTGCCGAGCAGGGCCACCTCGCCCTCGATACTCCCGCGCAGACATACCTCCCCACCCTGCCCCTCGCGACGCCCGTGACGCTGCGCCAGCTCCTCTCGCACACTGCTGGCATACCCGACTACGGTCCGATGCCCGCCTATGCCGAGGCCGTGCGCTCATCACCCTCCCACCCGTGGACCCCCGACGAATTCCTCGCCCACACCCTGCCGCGCGGCCTCACCTTCCCGCCTGGCCAGGGCTGGGCCTACTCGAATATTGGCTTTCTCATCATCCGCCTCGTCCTCGAGCGCATCACCGGCTTATCCCTCCGCGATCTCCTCCATCAGCGCATCTTCGCCCCCCTCGGCCTCCGCCACACGTTCGTTGCCGAGACGCTCACGGATGCCAGCGTCCTCACGCCTGCCTACAGCGCATTCTTTCGCCCCGATAGCGCATTCGAAGACGTGAGCTGCATCTACCACCCTGGCTGGGTCTCGCATGGCGTCGTCATCTCCACCGCCGCCGAGCTTGTCCGTCTCATCCACGCCCTCTTCTCCGCCGAGCTACTGCCCGCCGAATCGCTGGCGGCGATGCTTACTCCCCATCCTGTGCCGGGTCCGCAACCTGGATTCCATGAGGCCGCCTATGGCCTCGGCGTCATGGTCGATCGGCAGTCGCCGTACGGCGTGCTTTCTGGTCACGGTGGCGGGGGACCGGGCTATTCCGCGGCAGCGTTCTCCTTCTCCCACATTGCCGGCCAACGAGTCACAACCGTAGCCCTGGTCAATCAGGATCAACCACCCCAGGCAATGCCGATCGCCTTCGCCCTCGCCCACGCTCTCACGTGACATGCCACGTGCCCAACCCACAACACCACCAGAATCCTGCACCTAGCACGGAAGTTGCATAAGGTAAAGGAAACGAGAGCACTAGGCACGCATTGCGGGTCTCACTATGGCGATGTCGCGGAATCGCTGGACCCGGCGCCATCCCTGCTACCCAGAGAGCGGAGATGGTGGAAAGGCAGTATTGTATGGCTCAGTCAACAAAACACCATGTGCGGGCGTGTCTCATCACCAACCCGCGCTCCGGGCACGGCGGCGTCGATCTTACCCAAGCGTTACGTGTGCTGGATGCGCACGGCTGGGAAGTCGCGGTACGCCAGAAACTCTATGGTGGCCACGCGACACAGCTAGCGCGCGAAGCTGCCCGTGAGGGCTACGATGTCGTGGTGGATTGCGGCGGCGATGGCACGCTCAGCGAGATCGTCGACGGTCTGGTGGGTACGGGTGTCGCGGTGGGCACACTCCCCGGCGGCACCGTCAATCTATGGACGCGTGAGTTAGGCATCTCGCGCAACCTCCGCGTCGCTGCGATGCAGTTGATCAACGCCGAGCGCCGCCGCGTAGACGTTGGCAAGCTAGAGATCAACGGTCGCCACTCTCAGCACTTTCTGCTCATGGCCGGCCTCGGATTTGACGCTGCCGTGATGGCGCGTGTCTCCAAGCCGCTCAAGAACCGCATCGGCCCGCTCGCCGTAGGTATTGCCGTCGTCGAATCCTTGCCAGCATTTCACCTGATGCCGGTGCAAGTCGAGATCGACGGAATACACTGGGAGGGGCGCGTCGCGCAAATCGTCGTCGGTAACACACGGCGCTACGCCGGCTTCACCCGCATCACCCCAGCGGCCTATGTGGATGATGGTCTGCTCGATCTCTGCCTCATCACCAAAGCATCGCCGATCAGCGCGGTGCGCCAGATCGGCTCTCTGCTGCTTCGCCAGCGCCCCAGCGACGCCAACACCGAACAGTATCGCGCGGCATCCATCATCGTGCATGCCCCCCATCTGTTGCCCTTGCAGATTGATGGCGGTTCGGTATCTCTGCAGAAAGAGGGAGATGCCGATAAAGGCGTCACCTTCAGTTTCACTAGCGTCACTCAGGGAATCAGCGTTCTGATGCCGCGCACCTACGATGGTGAGCTATTCCACCCCGACTACTCGCGCGATGGCCGCGTCTTCGTGCCACCCTCACCCACCGCCGGCCAGCTCGCCCACGCGCAGCACAACGGAAACAGACGGCATGAGGCCCCCAATGGCGTGCAAACCAATGGCGCACCCCGGCCAACCAAGAAAGAACGCCAGAGCATGCGCGTGCTCACCGTCGGCGTCGATTGCCTCACTGTCGCACGCCTTCGGGACGGTCGCGTGCTCACTATCCAGATCCAGCCCGACACCACCCTAAAAAACGGACCTGGCGGCAAGATACCCCTCTGGGGCGTTCTCTCCTCGCTTGCCGAGGGCGACATCGTGCGCGTCAAAGGCCAGAAAGATCGTGCACACGGCGTGATCGTCGCCCGCCGTGTGCGCCTGCTCTCGCCCCATGCCGCAGCGTAGCAAGCATAAGAGCGCGGGTGGGCCCTATGCCCCGACGAGCACCTCGGCCAACAGCTCCGGCGTCACGTTGCCGCCGGAGAGGATCACGCCCGCGCGCGAGCCATAGCGCCGCAGCTTGCCGTGCAGCGCCGCTGCCGCCGCCACAGCGCCCGTCGGCTCGACCACCAGCTTGAGCCGCAGCAGTAAGAAGCGCATCGTCGCGCGCACCTCCTCCTCGCTGACCAGCACCACCTCATCCACCATACTGCGGATCACCGGCCACGTAAGCGTGCCAAGCTGTGCCGTACGAATACCATCCGCGATAGTGTCAGGTGGCGCTATCACCACACGTTCGCTGCGCTGCAGCGAGAGATACGCATGATTGGCCGCCTCAGTCTCCACCCCGACAACTGCGATACCCGGCCGCACGGCGCGCGCCGTGATGCTCGTGCCGGCGAGCAGCCCTCCGCCTCCCGTCGGAACCGCCACCACATCCAGATCCGGCACATCTTCCAGCAGTTCCAGCGCCGCCGTCCCCTGGCCCGCTATGATAGCCGGATTGTTATATGGCGGCACCAGCGTCAGCCCCCGTTCCTCCGCCAGTTGGCGCGTCAGCGCCTCGCGATCCTGCGTCATGCGATCATAGAGCACAATCTCAGCACCATAGCCGCGTGTCGCCTCCACCTTCACGCGTGGCGCATCCGTCGGCATGCAGATCACAGCGGGAATGCCAAAGAGTCGCGCGCAGAGTGCGACGGCCTGGGCATGGTTGCCCGACGAGAAAGCGATCACGCCGCGTGTGCGCTGCTCCGGCGCAAGCGTGGCAATCGTGTTATATGCGCCACGAAACTTGAATGCCCCCGCCCGCTGAAACTGCTCACACTTGAGCCACGTCTCCGTGCCGGCCTCAGCGTCAAAGCTCGCCCCGTGCATCACTGGCGTGCGATGGGCCTGACCTTTCAGCCGCTCCGCCGCCGCCTGCACATCCGCGAACGTAATCGCAAATGGCTCGTCAGATACTCGCCCAGCCGCATTCTCTGTGAACTCAGTCGTCATCACTCCACCTTATCGCATATCTGCTTGCTACAACATGGTCGTGGTTACGGTGAATAGTAGCTACTCACCACTCAGCAATCAGTGGCGCATGCGTCGTCACGCGACGCGGGACCCGCGAGGCGTCACGTCGGACCCGAGATGTGCAGCCCAAAGCGTTCATCAGCCCATGCGAAATAGCCGGGCAGGTCCTCTGCTGCGCCTAGCGATACGCCGCTCTCCAACCATTCTAGCGCCTCAGCGGCCTCGCGTGCACGTACCCCTTGCTGCCGCGTCAACGTCTGCAATCGTCTGCGCACCCGCTCCACGCCCCCGCGAAACACCTGCTCGACATCCACTCCCGTTCGTGTCTCAGGCGTTGCCTGACGCGCACGCCACAGCAGCAGCACATCGTCAGGGTCCGCATATCGTGCAACTGCCGCTACGAGTGTAAAGAGCGTCTCAGATGCGTCGCGGCCCACCGCCTCGTGCGCTGCAATCTCCTGCTCCAGCAGCCAGCGCGCGAGCGGCTTATCAGTAGGCCGGAGCGAGGCGGCGAGCAGCATCGATACCTCCGCCCGCCGTGCTGCCGAGCGCTCGCGTTCCTCTGCGCTCGCATCCCCGCCCGGGAAAGCCAGCTCCGCCCGCGCCGCTTCTGCCTGCTGCCCACCCGCGCGCAGACCGGTGAGCAGCACATCACGCCCAGGCGCGTCATCGCCCATTCCCGCCGTCCCCTGGCTACTCATCATCAGTCAGCGGACGTACATCCGCCAGCTCGACACCATGCGTACGCATCAGCGCCTGGATCACTGCGTCGGCGCGCACGTCGTCTTCAAGCCTGTCCCGTGTCCGCCCGTCCGCAGACGCTGGTCGCGGCGCGGTGCGTGTAGATGGCCGCAACGGAGTGATATTGGAGAGCAAGGCATCATAGCCAGGCGCCGCCTCACGCATCTCCTCAGCGGCAGCAGCCGTGCGCCGGTTGCCATTCGTCGCCCCGCGCTCCGTCGTAAACTGGCGTACATTGTCAGTTGGCGCCGGAGCAAGCGCCGGAGCCGCTGTCGGTGCGACAGCCCGCGGACCAGCATCGGCGCTACCTATGCTACGCTGCCCATTGTGCCCATTGGAAGGGCTTGAATCGACGCGACCGGCGCGCGGCGCAAAGCTTTCCGTAGGCCCCGCCGGACCATTCGCGCCAGGGAAGCCCCCAGGACCGGACGATCCTCCCGATCCATTGCCGCCCGCGTTGCCTCCACCCTCGGCGCTGTTAAACACAAGCCGCACCCGGATCGGCATCTCGATCACCTGAGCGATCGCCCACTCGACGGCCAGTCGGCTTGTCGGCTCGCGCAGCTTCTCATAGTGGAATTTGAAGTCAGCCTGCAGCACCAGCACCGGTGTCTCATCTGGCTGGCTTGCCGGCTCAATCTGCGACGGGCGCGCGGAATGCAGCAACGCTGCGACGCTGCGACTCTTCTGCTTACATACCTGCTTCACCAGATCCCAGCGGCTCTGCGCTCGATAGAGTGCCTCGCGCCAATCCTCAGTAGGCGCATCATCCCATCCCGCCTGCTCCAACTCCTGCTCTTGCTCGCCTCCGAGCGACTCTCGCACCACAGCCGGCGCCGCATCCCAGTCATCCGTATACAACTCATCGACAGCGGCGGGCTCGCCATCCATCTGCTCTGTCGCCTCGACTGGCATTGCCGCTGCCGTCTGCGCTTTCGCCGGCTCGGTGGGACGTATAGCCGCGGGTGGCGGCGCGGTCCCACGCTCGATAGCATCCAGATCCAATTCCTCGACCACCTGAGACGTTTGCGCCGCAACAACGCGCGAAATGCCTCGCTCCGCACCCGGTGCAGGCACTTGCATGCTCGCCGGACGCACTGGTATCGGCGCTTGTGCGGTAACAGGTGCGACAGCCATTGGGCGCGCCTGCGCCGTTTGTGTAGCCTGCGCCTGCTGCGCAACTGGCTGTCCACCATGCTGGCGAATGCTCAGGCACTCAAGGAACGCAAGCTCCAGCG
>DASVOW010000682.1:0-2165 GCA_036383155.1 Ktedonobacterales bacterium | reverse complement strand
CAGCCCGGAGGTCAATTGCGTGGAGAGCAGACGAGTGATGATCTCGCGGCGGTCGCGATGCAGGTCTTCGTCGTTGTAGGTGTAGAGGACGAGCTCGTACGAGGTTTGCTTGAGCATGTCGGTGACGCCGCGGACGAGGTCACCCAGAATGGGCCACGTAAACACCGGGACGAGCATCCCAATCAGGCGATTGCGCCCGCCCGCCAGGCCAGACGCGGTGATGCTGGGGACGTAGCGCTGCTCCTCGATGATGCGCAGGACACGCGCACGGGTCTCGCGATCCACATCGTGGCGCTGGTTCAAGACACGCGAGACGGTGCCTCTGGAGACGCCGGCCAGCCGCGCGATGTCTTCAATCGTGGGTTTCTTTGCCACGGAGCCACCTCCAGCATACGTGCGGCTCGTGAGCGCTCCCGTGAACGTTCACGAGGACAAGTATGCCCAACTGCTTGTGCTTTGTCAAGGGGCAGAAATGCGTACTGCCAGCGCGTGATGAGGGTGCGAGTAGTTCTTTTGGCCATAGTATCGGCCATGCGGCGATTGCTCATGGTATGCTGTCAGAAAGATTACTCAGCGTTTGGTGGATAGACCTAACCCCCTGCCCCCTTCCCTTGGAGGGAAGGGGCATTGTGGCGGAATAGACAGACTACGAGGCGGCATCCATTTCTTTCATGAAGGGGCAGTGAGGCATTTCGAGGGAGGTCGGTGCGATGGAGGAACAGGGCGAGACGCGCAAGACCTATAGCCGGCGAACACTCGCTCCGCGCGAGGGAACAATCTCGGGGGCGCGAGAGGGTGGCGACGGGATTGTGGGGCGTGACACCCAGCGCATTACGACGAGCAGGACGGCTACTCGGACGGTCAGCCGACCGACAGTGAGTCGACCGGCGGCCAGCCAATCGCGCGCGCTCATTCCGGTATCCAGGCCACTGCCTGTAGAGGCACGGCCGGGGGAGGAGCAGGAGGAGGTGCCGACGCTATTGCTGCGGGCCGCTCCCGTTTCGCGGCAGGTGCGGCAATCGCAGGCGCTGGTGCCGGTGGCGGCGGGGTCGCCTGATAGGCTCGGCGGTGTGCTGCGATGGTGGCGCTATATCGCCTTTGGGGTCGTGGCGCTGGCGGTGGTGCTGGCGTTTGGCTATAGCACGTTACAGGCACAGCATACGGGGAAGACGACGGTTTCATCGCAGTCGACGCCGCTGCCAACCGGACGCGGGCCGTGGTCTACCCTCTCGGCCGTCGCGGTCGCTCCGGCGCCACCGAAAGCGGCGATCAACACTGTGAGCAATGGCGGTAACGGGGTGACGGGCACGATGGGCAGCATCGAGCCGTGTAAGGATGCGGTGAAGTTCGTGCCGAATATCTCGGCGTGGACTGTGCCGCCGGGCTGCTACGCCCTGGTCTATACGCCGAATCCAGCCAATTATATCCAGGCGCCGGGGTTTGGCTGGTGCAACTGGTGGGTGCGCGTGAGCCATCCGAATCGCCCGGATATTACGGAGAACACGAGCTATCCACGTGGGACGAAGCCGGTGGCAGGCGCGGCGATCTTCTTTGACGGCAACGAGCAGGGCGCGGGGCCGGAGGGTCACTGGGCGGAAGCGGTGGCGGTGGCGCCAGACGGCTATTGGGTGCTGATCAGCGAGATGAACTTTGCGTGGCGCGGCGCGGGCTTTGGCAAGGTGGAGTATCGCTATATTCATGTGTCGCCGGGTGTGCATTTCGTGTATGCGTGAGTGAGAGGGAGGGGCCGCCTCCTCCAGCCCCTCCCCTGATATCATGACAGTTTTGGAGGCAGGAGCACACAAGAACATCTCATGGTCTCCGCTCTGCCGCGTCACCAGTTGAATCAACGCGATCGGTGAGCGAGCGCCTGCTGCGCCGCACCCTCGAGAGTGGGCGCCGCCGTTTGAGCCGGTTCCAGCTCGGGCTGCGCTGGTGCGAACTGCAACTCGATGCGCATCGTCCAGTCTCCTGTCTCTTGGATTTGCCACCTGCTCCCCTCCCCACCACAAAACTGTCATGATGTCAGCCTCTCCCACAGGGAGAGGGGAACGCGGTTTCCCCCTCGCTTTTGAGGAGAGGGGGCCAGGGGGTGAGGTCCGTAGCGCGCATGGGCCAACAACCCAAGCGAACTTGGTATCAGTCGTTGGTGCTGGGCTTGAGCA
>DASVOW010000681.1:0-1583 GCA_036383155.1 Ktedonobacterales bacterium | reverse complement strand
CAGGCGGAAGGCCAGCACGTCGGCCATCGTGAACTTGCCGGTGTTGCGCAGCGGCTCCGCCACCAGGAAGAGCACCGTCAGGTACGCCATCAGGAAGCCGACGGAATACATGAAGCCGTCGTAGCCGTTGAAGGCGATGAGGCCGGCGATGCCTAGGAAGGAGGCCGCCGAGAGGTAGTCGCCCGTGACCGCGATGCCGTTCTGCGCGCCGCTGATCTGGCGCCCGGCGGCATAGAAGTCGGTGGTTGTGCGCGTGCGGCGCGAGGCCCAGTAGGTGATGCCCAGGGTGATCGCCACGATGATGACGAACATCACCAGGGTCGTCGTCTCTTTGCTGGTCATGCCTTCCCTCCCCGGAACTTCTTCACAATGCGGTCAACCATCGCATCGAAGCCATTGGCGCGGCGCACATAGAGAGCCATCAGCGCCCAGGCGACGACGAACTGCAGGAGGGCGAGGAGGTAGGCGACGTTGACGTGGCCGAGCACTTCGGCGTTTGCCACGCTCGGAAAGTAGCCGACGATGACGAGGAATCCGAAATAGAAGACGATGAAGAAGATAGTTAGCGGGAGGATGAAGCTGCGCTTCTCCTGTACGAGCTGCTTGAAATCGGGGTCGCGCTCGATAGCTTGCCATTCTTGGGCAGTATCGGATGTTTGGGTGCCACGTGGTAGAGTTTGCTCAGCCATGACTGTTCCTCCATCGTTGGATGACAGGATAGCGTGATTACGTTACTCTGATGGCTCTGCTGAGGCACTGGTGTTGGTAGAATCAGCCTCGCTTTCTAGCGCGACATGGGCAGTCGCGACGAATAGCAGCGAAATATGTGGCAGCATCGCGCGCCTGATGGGTGAGCGCGCGACGGCACGAAAAGGGTAAAGGCTACGGGCGTCGCATAGAGGGAAACACGCCCCACGCCAGTGCAGCGCGTGCTCGTCTTCCGACATCTCGTGATAGAGAGAGAAGCACCCGAACGGTTGGATGCCAACACAATGCGCTATATGATTGAGGTTCGCACTACGGCTCGTTGCAATACGTTGCTACACAAAATGATGCGTGTATGCTATTCGAATAGCGAGCACTTGTCAATGGGTTGCACAAACTCTGCCCCACTCCTACGCACTTTCGCGCATGATGCGCACTCCCATCCTCCATTGAGGGTGGGAGTGCCAATTGCGGACAACCGGGAAGGACATCAGAGGGGGATGTTGCCGTGCTTCTTGGGGGGATTGGAGTCGCGCTTGTTCTTGAGCATGTCGAGAGCGACGATCAGGCGCTGGCGCGTCTGGCGCGGCTCGATCACCTCGTCCACATAGCCGCGCGCTGCCGCGACGTACGGGTTGGCGAATTTCTCCTGATAGTCGTTGACGAGCTGCTGTCGGCGCTCCTCCGGGTTTTCGGCGTGCTCGATCTCGTCTTTGAAGATGATGTTGACCGCGCCGTCCACGCCCATGACGGCGATCTCGGCGGTCGGCCAGGCGTAGTTGATGTCGCCGCGCACATGCTTGCTGCTCATCACGTCGTACGCGCCGCCGTACGCTTTGCGCGTGATCACGGTCACTTTGGGCACCGTCGCCTCGCAG
>DASVOW010000680.1:0-2194 GCA_036383155.1 Ktedonobacterales bacterium | reverse complement strand
CCGACCAGGGCTTCGCTCCCATCCCACCCAAGCCCCTCGCCACGACCTCCACCACTCCGTTGCCGCCCCTAGCGAGCCAAACGCAGCCGTTCTTCGTCCGTGAGCCGCTCGACGCCACACTGCCCTGGCTCGCACTACTGGCCGTCACCTTTGCGCTGGCCCTCGAACAACTATGGCAAGAGTGGAGGCGCACCCGCCGCCGCTCCTGGAACACCCCTGACACCTCCGGTCCGCCCACCGGTCAGCTCCTCTACCTGCCCAATCAACAGCCCAATATGCCCACGCCCGCGGATGCGCCAACCGCTCCATCGGAGAGCGTATCACCCGTCGCGGTATTTGCGCCCGCCAGGGTAACGGTGCTGGTGCGACGCGGCCCGCGCTGGTTCGACCTGCCGCTGATCCTGCTGCCCCTGCCACTGGCGCTCGCCGCCGCCTATCTCGCGTTGCAGCGCGATCCCCTCCAAGCGTGGCATGGCGCCTATCTCGTCGCCGCTGTCGTCGCCGCGCCGTTCATGCTGATCTTCTTGCCGTTACTCTGGCGTGGCCGCTTGATGGGGTATCAGCCAGCGTATCGGTTCATCGGCTCGGGCCTCGTCATCATGCTCATCGTCACTGCTCTGGCCCAGGCCACCCCCATCGGCAAGACACAGGCGCATGCCTACGAGCAGCGTGGTGCCTATGCGCTCGCCCTCAGCATCTATGCTGATGCCGGTGGTAAGGCTGACACCACCGACCTTGAGCGCGTGCATATCGAGTGGGCGCAGGCCGCCCTCGACGCTGGCGACTACCCGACCGCCGATGCGCAGGTGCGCGCGCTCTTCACGCTCGACCCAGCGACCCTCTCCACTGGTGATGCCCACGACGCATTCGCCGGCGCCATCCTCAACCTCGGTACAAGCCTGATCCGGGCCCAGCGGTTCGATCAGGCGCTCCATCTCTACTCCGATGCGCGTGCGTTCCAGGGATGCGCGGCGGACTGCCGTACGCAGCTAGACGAAAAAGCCGCTGCCGCCTATCTCCTCTGGGCTGGCGCGCTGCAAAATCAAGGCGATTTCATCGCCGCCATAGACAAGCTTACGCTCGTCACACAAAAGTACGCCAGCACTCCATCCGCAGCCATCGCCCAAACTGCCATGCCGGAAGTCAAAGCCCAGCGCATCCTCTCCGCCGCGCTCGCCGCCGGAGCAAAAGGCGACTACACCACTATGAACGCCCAACTGCGCTCACTCGCCGCCACCTACCCGCATACCGCCGCTGCGGCACAGATCACCGAAGTTCCGCAGCCCGTCACCGGCGTCGTGCAAGATAGTGTTACCAATGCGTCGGTGGTGGGAGATCGCCTCTTCTTCATCGCCTTCGCCACCCAGTCTGATGCGCGCTCCTTCGACTACGATTTCAGTTCAAACAAGATCGTCTTCGTATCCGGCGCCCGGATGGGCCAGGGCGGCGCTTTCACCGCCCGCCTCCAGCCCGGCTACTGGTACGCACCCTGCTGGGACGACCCCAGCCAGCCCGGCAACGGCTACTTCAATGCCCCACTCGCCGGCAACGGCAACGATGCCTTCGCCGTGGCACCTCTCACCCCCATCAGCATCGGCACCATCGCCGGCTACTAGCCAAAATGGCTCGCCCCCGGCAAACCACCGGAGACGAGCCATTGCATGCACCATTGCATGCATTAGGAACAATCAATTGTTTTCGGCGGTGCGCCATCTATGGCAGCACGCCCACATCCACCGGCCCACTCGGGTCGCGCACCAGACGCCCGCCGGCTGTCTCGCGCACCTCGCGCTCCTCCAGCCGTGCCCGCCACACGCGCACGTACGTCACGATCGACGCCACCAGCACACCGAAGCTAAACGCTCGCGCCTGCTTGAAGCCCCGATTGACGCTCCGCCGCGTCTTTTGCACACCCTTGCTTGTCGAACGCGCCGCGGAAGTGAGCGGTGTGACGGCCTTTCCAGTCGAGCGTGCCACAGAGGCCAGAGGCGCCACTGTCTTGCCCATCATCGTGCCCCTGGTCGCGGCCGGCGTCTGCCGCGCCCGTTGCTGCGCCATCCACTGATTGATGCGCTTCTGCATGACAAACGACCTGCGGGCGGCTCTCGCCATTCCCATCGTCGCCTCGCCCCTCCCGCGCATCCTGGCGAGCTGCAGCCTCATCTGCATGACCTGCCTGCGCATCATGCCAGCC